>NZ_JBJDRJ010000029.1:0-52833 GCF_044987415.1 Microbacterium sp. ZW T5_45
CCACCCGGCCCCACCCGGCACCGGATGCCGCCGACATGAGCCCGGTCCCCGGACGAGCTCGTATCGCTCACGCCGGATGTGACGCCCGATGCCACAACAGAAGGTGCTGCGCGTACTAGGCTGAAGCTCGTCCTTTCCGCCTCCCGCGGTCCCCCGCGCAAGGAGAATCATCGTGTCTGCCACCGAGTCCTCGAAGCCGACTCCTCCCGTCCCCACTCCCCCGGCTGCGCCGCTGCCGCGGAAGCTGCCTGCAGCCGCCGCCGTCGCACCGGCTGCACCCGCGACGCCCCCGACATCGACCCCCGAAGAGGTCGCCAAGTGGGGTCGCGTCTCCGAGGACGGAACGGTCGAAGTCCTCGAAGGCGAGGCCTGGCGCGTCGTCGGCCAGTACCCGGACGGAACGCCGGAGGAAGCACTCGCCTACTTCGTGCGCAAGTACGACGACATCGCGTTCAAGGTGCACGCGCTCGAGCAGCGCCATCAGGCCGGCGGAGCGTCGGCGAGCGATCTCGCCAAGCAGGCGTCGCACGTTCTCGACGAGGCGACGGATGCTGCCGCGGTCGGAGATCTCGCCGGACTCCGTGACCGTCTGAACGCGCTCACGGCTGCTCTCTCGGAGGCGACCGCGCAGGAGGCGCAGGCGGCCAAGGAGCTCGTGGAGAAGGCGGTCGCCGAGCGCACCGCGCTCGTCGAGCGTGCTGAGGCCATCGCAGCCCGCGACCTCGGCAACGTCCAGTGGAAGCAGATCACCGCCGAACTCGGTGCACTCTTCGACGAGTGGCAGGCGCACCAGCAGAGCGCACCGCGCCTGTCGAAGGGCGTGTCGCAGCAGCTGTGGAAGCGATTCCGCGATGCCCGTGCAGTCGTCGACAAGCAGCGTCGCGCCTTCTATTCCGAACTCGACGACGCGCACAAGGCGGCTCGCGACGCGAAGACCCGCCTGGTCGAGCGTGCCGAGGCACTCGCGCCCCGTGGCGTCGACGGCATCCCTTCGTACCGCTCCCTCCTCGACGAGTGGAAGGCCGCAGGCCGCGCCGGACGCAAGGCCGACGACGCCCTGTGGGCCCGTTTCAAGGCCGCCGGCGACGCCCTCTACTCGGCACGTTCCGAACAGGCCGCCGCCGAGGAGGCGGAGTCCGCTCCCAAGATCGAGGCCCGCCGGGCGCTTCTGGAAGAGGCGAAGGCCGTCGCCGACGAGTCGAACATCAAGTCCGCTCGGGCCCTGCTCACGCGCATCCAGCGTCAGTGGGATGAGATCGGCCGCATCTTCCCCCGGGAGAAGGAGCGCGCACTCGACGACAAGCTCCGTGTCATCGAGCAGGCCCTGAAGGCTCGCGAGGACGTGGACTGGAAGAAGAACAACCCCGAGACCAAGGCGCGCGCGAATGACATGAGCTCGCAGCTGCTCGAGGCGATCGAGAAGCTCGAGTCCGAGCTCGCTGCGGCAGAGAAGTCCGGCGACAAGAAGGCCGCCAAGGCCGCGGCCGACGCTCTCGAGGCCCGTCGCGCCTGGCTCAACGCTCTGGGCGGCTGATCGGTTCTCCACAGATCACCAGCTCGCTGCTCGAACGCGGGATGCCGTGCGCCACACTGGCGTGATGCATCCCGCGTTCCTGTATCTGCCCGGTGATCGACTCACGCTCCCCGAGCTGTCGGCGGCGCGCCTGGACGGACACGTGGTCGAGCTCGGTGAGGGCTACATCCCGGCGGATCTGGTGGAGTGCGGTCCGACGCGCGCGGCATCGATCGCGTCGATCGTCCCGACGGGATGCGCAGCATCGGGTCCGACGGCCGCGTGGGTGCACGGGGCTGGTGATGCGCCTCCGATCCGATATCACGTGCGACGAGCGGTGACCCGACGCATCCGCCCGGCGCCGGATCGCCGACTGGTCTTCCATGACACGATGCTGAGGCCCGAGGCGCTGGTCATGATCGGCGGCATCCTGGTGACCGCTCCCGTTCGAACCATGATCGATCTGGCGCTCGCGAGCCTCAAGGACCCGGTGTGCCTGTCATGGATGGGCGCATTGGAGAGCGTGTGCCCAGGATGTGCTCGAGACGCGCTCACAGAGCTCGCCGCGTTGCGCCGGGTGCCGGGTGCCGCGCACGCGTCCGCAGCGCTCGCGCGCTTCGGCTCCGACACTCGCGTGCTGGGAACCCGGAGCCTGGCTCAGGACGAGGTCACGCGGTACACGTCGTAGACCGCATCGATGCGCCGCACCGCGTTGAGAACACGGTCCAGATGCACGGCGTCTCCCATCTCGAACACGAAGCGGCTGAGAGCGAGGCGTTCGTCGGTCGTCGACACCGTGGCGGAGAGGATGTTCACGTGATGCTCGCTGAGAACTCGCGTGACATCCGACAGCAGTCCTGAACGATCGAGCGCCTCCACCTGGATCTGGACGCGGAACACGCTCTTTGTCGTCGGCGCCCACGACACCTCGACGAAGCGGTCCTTGTCCTCCTCGCCGCTGAGGGCCTTGATGTTCACGCAGTCTGCGCGGTGCACCGAGACCCCGCTGCCCCGGGTGACGAAGCCGACGATCGGGTCGCCCGGCACCGGGGTGCAGCACTTCGCGAGCTTCACGAGGATGTCGGCGGCACCGCGGACGAGAACGCCGGAGTCACCGGCACGGGGCTCGCGGGTAGGTACGCTGCCCGGAAGATCGATCGCCCCGGTGTTGGTGTCGTCGGATGCGACAACGGCCGTGACCTTCTCGAGCACGGACTGCGTCGAGATGTGTCCCTCGCCGACAGCGGCGTACAGGCCGGACACGTCCTCGTACTTCAGCTGATGTGCGACCTCGGCGAAGGAGTCCTGATTCATCAGACGCTGCAGAGGCAGGTTCTGACGACGCATCGCGCGGGCGATCGCCTCCTTTCCCTGCTCGATCGCCTCTTCGCGGCGTTCCTTCGTGAACCAGCCGCGGATCTTGTTGCGCGCACGTGTGCTCTTCACGAAGCCGAGCCAGTCCTGGCTCGGACCGGCATCCGGGTTCTTCGAGGTGAACACCTCGACGACGTCACCGCTCTTCAGTTCGGACTCCAGCGGCACGAGGCGACCGTTGACCTTCGCACCCATCGTGCGGTGGCCGATCTCGGTGTGCACGGCGTAGGCGAAGTCGACCGGGGACGCTCCGGCCGGAAGACCGATCACGCGCCCCTTCGGCGTGAAGACGTACACCTCCTTGGCACCGATCTCGAAACGGAGGGAGTCGAGGAACTCGCCGGGGTCGGCCGTCTCCGCCTGCCAGTCCGAGATGTGCGCGAGCCATGCCATGTCGGCATCCGACGTGCGCACGTCGGTCTTGCCGCCGTTCATGCGCTCCTTGTACATCCAGTGCGCCGCGACGCCGTACTCGGCCTGCTGGTGCATCTCCTGCGTGCGGATCTGGATCTCCACGGTGCGACCGGCAGGACCGATCACCGTCGTGTGGAGGGACTGGTACAGGTTGAACTTCGGGGTGGCGATGTAGTCCTTGAACCGACCAGGCAGCGGGGTCCACCGTGCATGGATCGCCCCGAGCACCGCGTAGCAGTCTCGCACGGAGGCGACGATCACACGGATGCCGATGAGGTCGTAGATGTCGTCGAACTCGCGACCGCGGACCACCATCTTCTGGTAGACCGAGTACAGCTGCTTCGGCCGTCCGACGACCTTGCCGCGGATGCGCAGATCGCGCAGATCCTCGTCGATCTCCTCGACGACCTGACCGAGGTACTTCTCGCGCTGCGGGGTGCGCTGGGCGATGAGGCTGTGGATCTCGTTGTAGATCTTCGGATGCAGCACCGCGAAGGAGAGATCCTCGAGTTCCGACTTGATCGCCTGGATGCCGAGTCGATTCGCCAGCGGGGCGTATATCTCCAGCGTCTCCTTGGCCTTCTTCGCCGCCTTCTCGGGCGGGACGAATCCCCAGGTGCGCGCATTGTGCAGGCGATCGGCGAGCTTGATGAGCAGCACCCGGATGTCCTTGGACATCGCGACGATCATCTTGCGGACAGTTTCGGCCTGTGCGCTCTCGCCGTACTTGACCTTGTCGAGCTTGGTCACGCCGTCGACCAGCATGGCGACCTCGTCGCCGAACTCGGCGGTGAGATCGGCCAGGGCGTAGCCCGTGTCCTCGACGGTGTCGTGCAGCAGCGCCGCGGCGATGGCGCGCGGGCCGAGGCCGAGTTCCGCGAGGATCTGTGCGACGGCGAGGGGGTGCGTGATGTAGGGCTCGCCGCTCTGGCGCTTCTGTCCCTCGTGCTTTTCCTTGGCGACCGCGTACGCACGCTCGATCACGGCGATGTCGCCACGGGGGTGATTCGCCCGTACCGTGCGGATCAGGTTGTCGAGATCGTTGACGCGGGGCGCGCGGGAGAAGATGCGGGGAACCAGACGCCTCAGGCTCGAACCCTGCGACGATGACTGCGGTTCCGCCATCCGCCCACCTCCCCAATCAGTACATCTTACGCGCGTCCTGCGGGGCCGAGCCCCGCAGGACGCGAACGATCATGCGTCGACAGACGCCTTCTCTCGGGCTGCCAGCACCCGGGCGTCGCGCGCGGCGAGCGGCTTCTCGTTCTCGCGGAACAGCGAGTAGAGAGGGGCCGCCACGAACAGGGTCGAGTAGGTCGCCACGAGGATCCCGACGAAGATCGACAGCGAGATGTCGGTGAGCGTCTCGGCACCGAGCCAGAACGCGCCGATGAAGAGGATCGCGCCGACCGGCAGAGCAGCGACGATCGAGGTGTTGATCGAGCGCACGAGCGTCTGGTTCACGGCGAGGTTCACCGACTCCCCGAAGGTCCGCCCGGACTTCTCGCCGTCCTCGTAGGTGTTCTCTCTGACCTTGTCGAACACGACCGTGGTGTCGTAGAGCGAGTACGCGAGGATCGTGAGGAATCCGATCACGGCTGCGGGCGAGATCTCGAATCCGGCCAGCGCATACACGCCGATCGTGATCACGAGGACATCGAGCAGACCGATGATCGCAGCCGCCGACATCTTCCACGTCCGGAAGTACAGGGCGAGGATGAGGAAGGTCAGCGCGAGGAAGATCACGAGGCCCCAGAGCGACTGACGCGTGACGTTCTCGCCCCATGCCGGGCCGATGTACGAGGAGGTGACGCTGTCGGCCTTGACCTCGTAGGCCTCGGCCAGCGCGGCACCGACCTCCTGAGTCTCCGCGTCGCTCATCTGGTCGGTCTGCACCCGGATGTCGGTGCCGCTGACGACGACGACCTTGGTCGTCGCGTCGGGGACGACCGAGTGCACGGCCTCCGTCGCGGTGGACTGATCCAGACTCGCCGGGGCCTGCACCGTGAACTGGGACCCGCCGGTGAACTCGATCGAGAACTGCACGGGGCGGAAGAACGGCACGAGGGCCGATCCGACGACGAGCACGATCGCGATGATGAACCACAGCCGGCGCTTGCCGACGAACGGGAAGGAGGTCTTCCCCGAGTAGAGGTTGTTGCCGAACTCGTTCATGGAGGCCATCAGCTCTCCCCCTCACTTGCGGAGCTGGTGGGTTTGTCGCCGGCGAGGGCTTCTGCGCGCTTGCGTTCGGCGATGGTCTGGCGGCGGTCCGCCTCGCCGCGGGAGCGCGCGTTCTTGGCACCGCGCCCCGTCGACGTGGTGACGACCTCACGGAACTGCGTGCGGCTCTGGTAGACCGCGCCGAGCGCCTGCGGGTCGAGGCCCGAGAGCGGATGCCCGTTCCCGAAGAATCGCGTTCGTACGAGCAGCTGCATCACCGGGTGCGTGAAGATCACGAAGATGAAGACGTCGATCACGGTCGTGAGTCCGAGCGTGAAGGCGAATCCCTTCACCGTCGCATCGGCGAGGATGTACAGCACCACGGCGGCGAGGATGTTGATCGACTTGGAGATGTAGATCGTGCGCTTCGCTCGTCCCCAGCCGTCTTCCACGGCCGCGGTGATCGACTTGCCGTCTCGGAGCTCGTCTCGGATTCTCTCGAAGTAGACGATGAACGAGTCGGCCACGAAACCGATCGACACGATGAGTCCGGCGACTCCGGCGAGCGACAGGCGGAAGCCCATGCGCCACGCGAGGATGCAGATGACGATGTAGGTCAGCACGCCCATCACAGCGATCGAGGCGACGATCACGGCGCCGAGAGCGCGGTAGACGATCAGGGAGTAGACCGCGACGAGGGCCAGACCGATGAGGCCCGCGATGAGGCCCACCTGGAGCTGCTGGGTGCCGAGCGTCGCCGAGACGGTGCCCGAGCTCTGCACCGTGAAGCTGAGCGGCAGCGCACCGAACTTGAGCTGGTCGGCGAGGGCCGTCGCGCTCTCCTGCGTGAAACTGCCCGAGATGCTCGGGCGTCCGTCGAGGATCTGCCCGTTCATCTGCGGGGCGCTGATGACACGTCCGTCGAGCACGAAGGCGAACTGGTCGCGGGGCGTGGCTCCGGCGAGCTTGTTCTGGTAGAGGCGGGTGCTGACCTGGCCGAACTTCTCGGTGCCGTCGGCGTTCATCGTGAGCTGCACGACCCAGGCGTTGTTCTGCGGGTCGCGCCCGGCGGTCGCGTCGGTGATCGCGGTGCCGTCGAGCTCGGCCGGGCCCAGGATGTACTTCGCGGTGTTCGCGGGATCGCAGGCGATGATCGGCTCGTCCTTGGGAGCGAGAGCCGCGTCGCCGTCGTCGGCGGCGCAGTCATAGGCGAGGAACTCGGCCTGCAGTTTGTCCGTGATCCAGGCGACATCGCTCGCGTCTGTCGGCTCGGCCGTCGGAGTCGCGTTCAGGGAGTCATCCGGTGTCGGGTAGGGCGTGGTGTTCCCGTCTTCGCCGACGAAGGCGGTCGCCGCCGCAGTGGTGGCGAGAACCGCCCTGAACTCCAGCTGCGCGGTCGACGTGATGCGCTCGCGCTGTGCCGCGTCGGCCACACCGGGGATCTGGACGACGATGTTCTGGCCGCCCTCGGTGGTGATATCCGCCTCGCTCACACCCGAGGCGTCGACGCGCTGACGGATGATCGCCGCGGCCTGGTCCATCTGCTCGGAGGACGGAGCGGCGCCGCCCTCGGTCTCGGCCTGCAGGACGATCTGTGTGCCGCCCTGCAGGTCGAGCGCGAGCTCGGGGCTCCAGGAGCTCTTCTGGAAGACGGAGACGCCGAGGGCGTTGATGCCGAACAGGACGCCCGTCACCAGAAGCAGTCCGAGCAGGACCCTCCAGGCGTGACGGACCGGGGAGGAAGAGGCCACGTTGCGATCAGCTTTCTTGTAGGCCGGCGCGCCCCACGGGCGCGGATTTGCCGAAAGGAGAGGTTACTTGTCGTCCGCGTCGCGATCGAGACGCGCGCGGGTCTCTTCGGGCGTCTCGTCGATCGGAGCGGCGTCATCGGCGAGGAGCTCGTCGGAGTCCGCCTCGACGGCGTCGTCCTGGGGCTCGACGACCCGCAGGATCGCCTGGCTGTGTACGTCGATGATCGTGCCGGGCGCGATCTCGACGAGTGCGGGCTGGTCGAGGTTCTCGGGGTCGTACGCGACGATCGTCCCGTAGATGCCGCCCTGGAGCAGGACGCGAGCGCCCGGAACGGTCTTCGTCGCCTTCTCCTCCTGCTCGGCCTTCATCTGCTTCTGCCGCTTGCGGGTGTTCAGGAACATGAACACGATCAGCACCGCGAGGATCGGAAGGAGGATGAGTTCCATTAAGGAAGCCTTTCGGTGGCGCACACGCCGAGAGGGCCTGAGCATGGGGGATGAGACGGAAGTCTCCAGCGATTATAGGTTATCGAACAATGCGCCCTCGGCCTGGTGTGCGACACCCAGATGCGCGTAGGCCTCCGGCATCGCGATCCGACCGCGGGGCGTGCGCCCGAGGAAGCCGATGCGCACGAGATACGGCTCGACGACGCTCTCCACGGTCTCCGCCTCTTCGCCGACAGCGACGGCCAGGGTGCTGAGCCCGACGGGGCCGCCGCGGAAGCGCCGTACGAGGGCCTCGAGCACCGCGCGATCGAGGCGATCGAGGCCGATCGGGTCGACGTCGTAGAGGTCCAGCGCCGCGCGGACGTCGGCGATGGAGGCCGCTCCCCCGCCGTGCACGAGCGCGTAGTCCCGCACTCGTCGCAGAAGCCTGTTGGCGATACGGGGCGTCCCCCGGGAGCGGCGGGCGATCTCGGCGAGCGAATCCGCGGGCAGGTCGACGCCGAGCACCGTGGCGGAACGGGCGATGACCTGCTCGAGCTCCGACTCCTCATAGAACTCAAGGTGCCCGGTGAAGCCGAAGCGGTCGCGCAGCGGATTGGGGAGCAGGCCCGACCTGGTTGTCGCACCGACCAGCGTGAAGGGCGCGAGCTCGAGCGGGATGCTGGTGGCACCGGCGCCCTTGCCCACCATGATGTCGATGCGGAAGTCCTCCATCGCGAGGTACAGCATCTCCTCGGCGGAGCGCGCCATGCGGTGGATCTCGTCGATGAAGAGGACTTCGCCCGGTGTCAGGCTCGACAGGAGTGCGGCGAGATCGCCCGCGTGCTGGATCGCCGGCCCGCTGGAGAGTCGCAGCGGTCGACCGCTCTCGTGGGCCACGATCATCGCCAGGGTCGTCTTGCCCAGACCGGGAGGGCCGGCCAGCAGGATGTGGTCCGCCGTGCGACCCTGAATCGCGGCGGCCTCGAGCAGAAGCTGCAGCTGGCCGCGCACCTTCTGCTGACCGACGAACTCGCCGAGGCTGGTCGGCCGCAGCGCGCCTTCGATGGCGAGCTCGGTCTCGTCGACGGGCTCGGAGGCGTCGAGGGCGTCAGACACGCGCCGGTCCCAGCACGGCGAGCGTGCGGCGCAGCAGCGAGGCGACCGAGGAGCGCTCCGCTTCGGAGGCATCGGCTGCGCTCTGCGTCGCGGCCTCGACCGCGACCTTCTCGGACCAGCCAAGGCCGACCAGCGCCGCGGCGACCTGGTCGACGACATCGTCCGCGCTCGATGCACCAGACCCCGCGGGACGGCCGGAGGGCTTCACCTTGCCGGCGAGCTGGACGACGATGAGCTTCGCCGTCTTCGGGCCGATCCCCGAGACGCGGCGGAACGGTGCGTCGTCCTCCGTGGTGACCGCCTCGGCGATCTGGTCGACCGTCAGGTGCGAGAGCACGCCGAGTGCGGACTTGGGCCCGACACCGGTGACGCTGATCAGCAGACCGAAGATCTCGAGCTCGCTGCGATCGGCGAAGCCGTAGAGCGAGAGCGCGTCCTCGCGCACGATCAGGCTGGTGTGCAGCAGCACTCGCTCACCGATGCTCACCGTGTGCGCGACATCGGCAGGGACGGAGACCGAGAATCCAACGCCGCCGACCTCGATGACGACCTGATCCGACGCGGTGTGCAGCACGATGCCGTGCAGGGAGGAGATCATCGCTCCAGCCTAGACCCGTGATCGTACATACGTTCGAGCGACACGCTCGGCGTCAGCCCAGGCCTTCTGGGCAGGGGTGAGCGCGT
The DNA here is from genome assembly GCF_044987415.1 of Microbacterium sp. ZW T5_45. Taxonomy (NCBI): domain Bacteria; kingdom Bacillati; phylum Actinomycetota; class Actinomycetes; order Micrococcales; family Microbacteriaceae; genus Microbacterium; species Microbacterium sp. ZW T5_45. The sequence continues at coordinate 9,445 of NZ_JBJDRJ010000029.1, forward strand.
CCGCACCTCCGGCGCCGGGGGCACCTCGACGCCAGGCGTGGCAGAGGGCAATCGCGAGAGCATCAGCGGCATCCGCCGGCTGCGGTGGGGCGTCGAGTCGCAGGATCCTGGCGATCATCGCCTGCACCTGGCGCTTGTCGGCGGAGCCGTATCCCGTCACGGCGGCCTTGACCTCGCTCGGCGTGTGGGTCGCCGCAGGAAGCCCCGCCTCCGCGGCGAGGAGAAGCGCCACTCCACTGGCCTGCGCCGTGCCCATCACCGTGTGGCTGTTCTGCTGGGCGAAGACCCGCTCGACCGCCACCGTGTCCGGTCGGTGCTCGGCGATCGCCGCACGAATGCCGGCGGCGATGAGGGCCAGGCGTTCGCCGATCGGGGCATCCACGGGTGATCGGACGACCCCCACGTGCACGAGAGTCCCTCGGCGCGACCGATCGACGTCGACGATGCCGACGCCGCACCGGGTGAGTCCGGGGTCGATTCCGAGGACACGGAGCGAGGAGGAGGTCACTCCCCCAGGCTATGCGCCGGAACGGTCACCGCCCCCTGAACGCGCCGATGCCCTCCCCTTCGAGAAAGGGAGGGCATCGGCATCCGGTTCACTCGTCGTTCTCGAGCTCCGCCTGGACCTCGGCCGTGAGGTCGAAGTTGGTGAAGACGTTCTGCACGTCTTCGCTGTCCTCCAGCGCATCGATGAGACGGAAGATCTTGCGGGCCGTGTCGGCATCGATCTCGACCTTGAGGTTCGGCACGAACTCGACGTCCGCGGACTCGTAGTCGATCCCGGCCTCCTGCAGCGCGGATCGGACGGTGACCAGATCACTCGCCTCGGTGACGATCTCGAAGCCTTCGGCGTGCGGCTCGATCTCTTCGGCGCCGGCCTCCAGAGCGGCCATCATCACGTCATCCTCGGTCGTTCCCTCCGAGCCGACCACGATGACGCCCTTGCGGCTGAAGTTGTACGCGACGCTGCCAGGATCGGCGAGTGTGCCGCCGTTGCGGCTCAACGCCGTCCGGACCTCTGCCGCCGCGCGGTTCTTGTTGTCGGTCAGACACTCGATCATGAGGGCGACGCCGTTGGGGCCATAGCCTTCGTACATGATCGACGTGTACTCGACGACCTCGCCGCCGATTCCCGCACCGCGCTTCACTGCGCGATCGATGTTGTCCTTGGGGACAGAGGTCTTCTTCGCCTTCTGAACAGCGTCGAACAGGGTCGGGTTGCCGGCGAGGTCAGCGCCGCCCAGCTTGGCCGCGACCTCGATGTTCTTGATGAGCTTCGCCCACGACTTGGCGCGGCGCGCATCGATGACGGCCTTCTTGTGCTTGGTCGTGGCCCACTTGGAATGCCCGGACATAAGTCTCCGCTCGTCGTATCGGCCCTGAGACGTATCCAGGGCGTCGTCCATTCTAAAGGACGGATGCCGTGCCGCCCCGGTCAGCCGTTCGCGTGCGCTCGCACCCAGTCGAGGAATCGCTGATGGAAGCGCACCTCTCCCGAGATCTCGGGATGGAAGCTCAGGCCCAGAAGTGCACCCTGCTCGACCGCGACCACGCGTCCGTCATCGAGTGCCGCGAGGGCGGTCGCGCCGGGCCCGACCTGCTCGATGACGGGACCGCGGATGAACGCGGCGCGCACCGGATCTCCGTCGAGGAGCGGAACGTCGAGGACCGCCTCGAAGGACTCCCGCTGTCCGCCGAAGGCGTTCCTCCGGACGTCGACGTCGAGGCCCCCGAAAGACTCCTGGCCATCGATGGAATCCAGGACACGATCGGCGAGCAGGATGAGCCCCGCGCACGTGCCGAGCACCGGCATCCCGGATCGGATCGCTTCGCGGATCGGCTCCTGCAGCCCGAACGTGCGCGACAGCTTGTCGATGGTCGTCGACTCCCCTCCAGGGATCACCAGCCCGTCGACGTGGGCGAGCTCCTCCGGGCGTCGGACACGGAGGACATCAGCCCCGAGGCGTTCGAGAAGGGAGGCATGCTCGCGCACGTCGCCCTGCAGGGCGAGCACGCCGACGCGCAGCGCTCCCGCCCTCGTCTCGGACGACTCGGCTCTCATGTCGCGCTCCGTGATTCAATGAGGCACATGGCCACTCGCTCCCTCTCTCTGCAGGACTTCGACTCCACCGTCGATGCCGACGGCATCGTGATCCTGGATTTCTGGGCCGCCTGGTGCGGTCCCTGCCGGGCCTTCGCCCCGATCTTCGAGCAGGCGTCCGAGCGGCATCCCGACATCGTCTTCGGCAAGATCGACACCGAGGCCGAGCGTGAACTCGCCGCGATGGCGCAGGTCACCTCGATCCCGACGCTGATGGTGTTCCGCGACGGGATCGGGGTGTTCTCCCAGCCCGGAGCGCTCCCGGCACCCGCCGTCGAGTCGCTGATCGAGCAGGTTCGCGCGCTCGACATGGACGAGGTCCGCGCTCAGATCGCCGCAGAGGACGCCTCGGTCTCCTGACCGCGCCTCACCAACCGCGCTCGGCGAGCCGATGCGGCGCAGGCAGATCCGAGACGTTGATGCCGACCATGGCCTCGCCGAGCCCCCGCGACACCTCCGCGATGACCTTCGGGTCGTCGTAGAAGGTCGTCGCCTTCACGATCGCCTTCGCCCGCTCCGCGGGGTTGCCGGACTTGAAGATGCCGGAGCCGACGAACACGCCGTCCGCCCCGAGCTGCATCATCATCGCCGCGTCCGCGGGCGTCGCGACGCCGCCGGCGACGAACAGGACGACCGGCAGCTTTCCCGTCTCGGCGATCTCGGCGACCAGGTCGTAGGGAGCCTGCAGCTCCTTGGCGGCGACGAAGAGCTCGTCCTTCGGCAGCGCGGTGAGCGCCGCGATCTCGCCACGGATCTTGCGGATGTGCTTCATCGCCTCCGAGACGTCGCCGGTTCCGGCCTCGCCCTTCGAGCGGATCATGGCCGCGCCCTCGTTGATGCGGCGGAGGGCCTCACCGAGGTTGGTCGCCCCGCAGACGAACGGAACGGTGAATCCGAACTTGTCGATGTGATTCACATAGTCGGCGGGCGAGAGCACCTCGGACTCGTCGATGTAGTCGACGCCGAGCTCCTGCAGGACCTGCGCCTCGACGAAGTGACCGATGCGGGCCTTCGCCATGACGGGGATCGAGACCGCGTCGATGATGCTGTCGATCATGTCGGGGTCGCTCATCCGCGACACGCCGCCCTGGGCGCGGATGTCGGCAGGGACCCGCTCGAGAGCCATGACGGCGACGGCGCCGGCGTCCTCGGCGATCTTCGCCTGGTCGGCGGTCACGACGTCCATGATGACGCCGCCCTTCAACATCTCTGCGAGACCGCGCTTGACGCGCGAGGATCCTGTGGTGACGTGCTCGGTCATGGGTGCTCCTGTCTGGACGATCACATCGGGATTTTGATCTATGTCAAACGGTAGCACTGTCCCGGACGACTACAGTGAAGACGAGGACACATGAGCGACCAGATCACAGGCAGCACGGCAGCGGAGATCTCCGACAGCGTGCGTGACCTTCGAGACCGCGGCGTGCTGCGTGCGGGAGAGGTGCTCCCCCCGGTGCGGGAGCTCGCCCTTCACCTCGGCGTCAATCGCAACACCGCCGTCGCCGCCTACCGTCAGCTCGCCCAGGCGGGAGTGGTGGTGTCGCGTGGCCGCGGCGGGACGATCATCGCGGGTGCGGAGCCCGTCGCCCAGGAGGGTTACGCGGCCGACACGGTGCTGCGTGACGTCGGCACCGGCAATCCCGACCCTCGACGAATCCCCGACCCGACCCCGGCACTCGCGACTCTCACCGGGCGTCCGGTCCTGTACGGCGAACCCGTGATCGACCGCGGACTCGAGGACTGGGCGACCGCATGGGTTGCGGCGGACCTGCCGGAGACGGACTTCCGCATCACCGTGACGAGCGGAGCCGTGGATGCCGTCGAGCGTCTGCTCGCCCAGGCCCTCACCCGAGATGACGCCGTCGCGCTGGAGGATCCGTGCTTCCTCGCCAGCATCCATACCGTCCGTCTCGGCGGATATCGGGCGATCCCCGTTCCCGTCGATGCCGAGGGCATGACCGTCGACGGTCTGCGGGCCGCGCTGGATGCCGGCGTCCGCGCGGTGATCTGCACGCCGCGGGCGCAGAACCCCACCGGATCGAGCCTGTCCGCACGCCGCGCGGCCGAGCTCAGGGCGGTCCTCTCGGAGCATCCGTACGTCCTCCTCATCGAGGACGACCATTTCTCGATGCTGTCCCGTCAGCCTTATCAGACGCTGATCGGGCCGGAGCATCGTCGTTTCGCGCTCGTGCGCTCGGTGTCGAAGTTCCTCGGACCCGACATGTGCCTCGCGGTCGCGGCGACGGATCCGACCACCGCCGAGCGTCTGGCGATGCGGCTCAGCCCGGGTACCACCTGGGTCAGCCATCTGCTGCAGCGCCTCACGCTCGCGCAGCTGACCGACGACGAGGTGCGCACCCGGATCGCGGAGGCGGCGACCCACTACGCCGCTCGCAACGACGACTTCGTCGCCCGGTTGCGCGAACACGGTCTGCAGGTCGACCCCTCAGACGGATTGAGCCTCTGGGTCGCGCTTCCGGTACCGGCACGCATCGTCACCGAACGACTCATGCGCCGGGGCTGGTTGGCTCGCACCGGCGACGAGTTCTCGCTCGACGAGCGAGCGGAACCCTCCCACCACCTGCGCCTGACGGTGCATGATCTGTCCGAGGAGGATGTGACGACGCTCGTCGCGGATCTCGTCGCAGCCGTCCGATGAACATCCACCCGCGGGCCTCGTCCCGCCTGAAGAACGAAAGGATCGAGGAATGAAGGTCCTCTCCATCCAGTCCGCCGTCGCGTACGGCCACGTCGGCAACTCCGCAGCAGTCTTTCCGCTGCAGCGCATCGGCGTGGAGGTGCTGCCGGTCTATACGGTCAACTTCTCGAACCACACCGGTTACGGTGCCTGGCGCGGGCCGCTGATCGCGCCCGCCGATGTCGCGGAGGTCATCGCAGGGATCGAGGACCGCGGCGTGTTCGGCGAGATCGACGCGGTCCTCAGCGGCTACCAGGGCGGCGAGGGCATCGGCGACGTCATCATCGACGCCGTGACCCGGGTGAAAGCGGCCAATCCGGATGCGGTGTACGCGTGCGACCCGGTGATGGGCAACGCCAAGTCGGGGTGCTTCGTGGCCCCCGCCATCCCGATCCTGCTGCGCGAGAAGGTCGTCCCAGTCGCAGACATCATCACCCCGAACCAGTTCGAACTCGGCTTCCTCACCGAGACCGAGCCAGACACTCTGGAGTCCACGCTCGCGTCGGTCGACCTCGCGATGGCGATGGGCCCGAAGACCGTGCTCGTCACCAGCGTCGAGCGCCCTGATCGCGAGGAGGGGACGATCGAGATGCTCGTGGCGGATGCCGCAGGTGCCTGGATCGTGCAGACCCCACGACTGCCCATGAAGGCAAACGGATCGGGTGACGTGACCGCGGCGCTGTTCACCGCGCACTACGTCGAGACGGGCAGCGCGAAGACGGCGCTCGAGCGCACCGCGTCGAGCGTCTTCGATCTGCTCTCGCTGACGTTGGAGTCCGGGGACCGCGAGCTCAAGCTCGTCGAGGCGCAGGAGTTCTACGCGAACCCGCGTCTGCAGTTCGAGGCCCGGCAGGTCCGCTGACCGCGCTTCGTCTCGCTCCGCTCGCTCAACGACCAGAAGAGTCCCGGTCGTTGAGCGAGGAGCGCAGCGACGGGACGAAACGCGTGCCCCTCAGGCCTTCGGCCAGGCGTTCGCGACGGCCTCTCGAACCTCACCGAGCAGCTGCGGCAGTGCCTTGGTCTTCGCGATGATCGGGAAGAAGTTCGCGTCTGACGTCCAGCGCGGCACGACGTGCTGGTGCAAGTGGGCATCGACGCCGGCACCGGCGACCGCGCCCTGGTTCATGCCCAGGTTGAAGCCGTCGCACCGCGACACCTCGCGCAGCACCCGCATCGCGGTCTGCGTGAGCGCACCGATCTCGGCGACCTCTTCAGGCGTCGCCTGGTCGTAGGTCGCGATGTGGCGGTACGGGCACACGAGCAGGTGACCGGAGTTGTACGGGAACAGGTTGAGCAGCACGTACGCCGTCTCACCGCGAGCGACCACGAGGCGCTCGGCATCAGGATGCTTCGGCGCCTCGCAGAACGGACACTCCTCGCGCAGTGGCTCCGGACCTGCCTGGATGTAGGCCATCCGGTGCGGGGTCCACAGCCGCTGGAACTCGTCGGGGACGCCGGCGAACTCGCCGGCGTCCTCCGACTCGATCCTAGTCACGCCAGATCCCCTGCCTTCAGTACAAGGGCGTGCGATGCGATCGCGGCACGGATGCGGTTCACGGCATCCGCCACCGGCACGCCGTTCTCCTGCGTGCCGTCGCGGAACCGGAACGAGACCGTGCCGGCGGCGCGGTCCTGCTCGCCGACGATGAGGATCAGCGGCACCTTGGCGGTGGTGTGGTTGCGGATCTTCTTCTGCATGCGGTCGTCCGAGTGGTCGACGTCGGCGCGCACGCCGGCCGCACGCAGTTGACCGATCACGTCGTCGAGGTAGTCGCCGTACTGCTCGGCGACCGGCACACCGACGACCTGGCTCGGTGCGAGCCACAACGGGAAATCGCCCGCGTAGTGCTCGAGCAGGATCGCGAAGAAGCGCTCCACCGATCCGAGCAGCGCGCGGTGGATCATCACCGGGCGGTGCTTCTGGCCGTCGGAGCCGGTGTACTCCAGCTCGAAGCGGTCGGGCTGGTTGAAGTCGAGCTGGATCGTCGACATCTGCCAGGTGCGGCCGATCGCATCGCGAGCCTGCACGGAGATCTTCGGACCGTAGAACGCGGCTCCACCCGGGTCGGCGACGAGCTCGAGGCCGGACTCGACGGCCACCTCACGAAGCGTGTCGATCGCGGTCGTCCACTGCTCGGGCTCGCCGAGGAACTTGGGGTTGCCCTCCTCGTTCGTCGACAGTTCGAGGTAGAAGTCGTTCAGGCCGTAGTCGCGCAGCAGGTCGAGGACGAGGTTCAGGTTGGTGGTGAGCTCCTCCTTGACCTGATCCTGCGCCACGTAGATGTGGGCGTCGTCCTGGGTCAGGCCGCGCACACGGGTGAGACCCGAGAGCGTGCCGCTCTTCTCGTAGCGGTAGACCGTGCCGAACTCCGCCAGACGCAGCGGCAGCTCGCGGTACGAGCGCCCGCGCGACCGGAAGATCAGGTTGTGGAACGGGCAGTTCATGGGCTTCAGGTAGTAGTCCTGGCCCTGACGTGTGACGTTGCCCTCGTCGTCGACGACCTCGTCGAGGTGCATCGGCGGGAACATGCCGTCGGCGTAGGTCTGCAGGTGACCCGACGTCATGAAGAGGTCCTTCTTCGTGATGTGCGGGCTGTTCACGAGGTCGTAGCCGTTGCGCAGCAGGTGCTTGCGCAGGTTCTCCTCGATCTCGTAGCGGATGATGCCGCCCTTGGGATGGAACACCGCGAGGCCGGAGCCGATCTCGTCGGGGAACGAGAACAGGTCCATCTCGCTGCCGAGCTTGCGGTGATCACGGCGCTCGGCCTCGGCGAGGCGCTCCTGATAGGCGCGCAGCTCATCCTTCGACGGCCACGCCGTTCCGTAGATGCGCTGCAGCTGCGGGTTCTTCTCGCTCCCGCGCCAGTAAGCCGCAGCGATCCGGGTCAGATCCCAACCGTTGCCGATCATGCGGGTGTTCGGCAGATGAGGCCCGCGGCAGAGGTCCTTCCAGACGACCTCGCCGTCACGGGTCGTGTTGTCGTAGATGGTCAGCTCACCCTCGCCGACCTCGACGGAGGCACCCTCGGCTGCGTCGCTCTTGCCACCCTTGAGCCCGATGAGCTCGAGCTTGAACGGCTCGTTCGCGAGCTCTGCGCGCGCCTCGTCGTCGGTGACGACCCGGCGCACGAACCGCTGGCCCTCACGCACGATGCGCTGCATCTCCTTCGAGATCGCCTTGATGTCCTCGGGTGTGAACGGCGTCTCGACGCCGAAGTCGTAGTAGAAGCCGTCGGTGACGGGCGGGCCGATGCCGAGGTTGGCCTGCGGGTTGATCCGCTGCACCGCCTGCGCGAGCACGTGCGCTGTCGAGTGACGGAGGATGCTGAGCCCGTCGGGGCTGTCGATCGTGACGGGCTCGACATCGTCGGCGTCGGTCACGGTGGCGGCGAGGTCCTTGAGCGTGCCGTTGACGCGCATGGCGACGACGGATCGGTCAGAGAACAGGGCGAAGCCGTCTTTCGGCTGGGCATCAGACACAGAGAATCTCCATCCAGGGTCGCAGTCCAGATTACTCGCTGACGCCGAGCGGCCGTCGCCGCGCCGTCACGACGGCGAGCCTGCGGCCTCGAGCGCCGGGGCGAAGATGATGATCCCGGCACCGACGAGTGCCACGGCGGAGCCGATCCAGTCCCAGGTGGTCGGAGAGAAGCCGTCGACGATGATCCCCCACGCCAACGAACCCGCGATGAAGATGCCCCCGTACGCCGCGAGTACCCTGCCGAAGTTCGCGTCCGGCTGCAGCGCCGCGATGAAGCCGTACGCGCCGAGCGCCATCACCCCGAACACGGCGAACAGCCAGCCCCTGTTCTCCTTCACGGCCTGCCAGATCAGCCAGGCTCCGCCGATCTCCGCGACTGCGGCGAGCAGGAACAGGATGCTGATGCGCAGGACCGTCATTCCTTCAGTGTGGCAGTGCGCTCGTGTCGCAGTATGCCCCGAGCGCCGTGGCAGTGCGCTCAGTCCGCGTCCGCACGGCGCCCGCGGGGACCTGCCCGATGTCGTCCGCCTCGACGGCATCCTCCTCCTCCGGAAGGAGGGGGTCGGCGCCGGATGCCGGATCCTCCTCAGGGGAGTTCGTCGAGTTCGATCGAGTCATCGTCACGTTCCTTCCGCTGTCCGTCTTCGCTGTCGGCAGGGCGATCGCCGTCGATGCTCCGAGGCGATCGTCGGCGGCTCGGAACTGCCGTCCCCGCGCGCAGGGCTGTCGTTCTCTCCTGCGGGCATTGCTCTTCCTCTCGTCGATTCCTGTCGCGATCGTGGCTGTCACTGCCGGGATCAGCCTGCGGGTCGTCGAGACGCAGGGCACGGGGCTTGACATGCCGTCGACCGCGCTGCATGGGCTCGACCACCGGCGTCGCTGCACCGCCGGGTACCGTTGCCGATATGAAGGCAGCCGCTCGCGGGGTTCTCGCGCTCCTCCTCGCCGTGGCGGGGGTCATGCATTTCACGCAGACCAGAGGCTTTCGCGTCGTGGTCCCGGACTGGGCGACCAGGGTGAGCCGTCTCGACGCAGACACGATCGTGATCGCCTCCGGAGCTGCGGAGATCGCGCTCGCCACAGGACTGGTGGCGCTCCCGAAGGAGCGCCGGCGGATCGGCTGGGCGACTGCGATCTTCTTCGCCGCCGTGTTCCCCGGCAACGTCCACCAGTGGCGTACCCGCCGCTCCGCGCCCGGTCTCGACACCGACGCACGTCGCTTCGGTCGGATCTTTCTCCAGCCCGTGCTGATCGCCTGGGCGGTCTGGTCGACCTCCGGCGCGCGTCGCTGATCCGGATGTCCCACTGTCGGAGAATGGAAACGTGACGTCCCCCTCGCTCGTCTGGTTCCGCGACGACCTCCGCCTCGCCGACAATCCCGCACTCCGGGCAGCCGTGGACCGGGGTGAGCCCGTCGTCGCTCTGTTCGTGCTCGACGAGGAGTCGCCCGGCATCCGTCCCCTCGGCGGAGCCGCCCGCTGGTGGCTGCATCACTCGCTGACATCGTTGAGCGACAGGCTCAACGAGCGCGGAGGTGCCCTGATCCTGCGCCGAGGCTCCGCATCCGAGGTCGTTCCGGCCATCGTCGCCGAGATCGGAGCCGGGGCGGTCTTCTGGAATCGCCGCTACGGCGGAGCCGAGCGCGAGGTCGACGGAGGCCTCAAGTCGTCACTGCGGGAGTCGGGCGTCGAGGTCGCCTCCTTCGCGGCATCCCTGCTCCACGAGCCGTGGACCGTCCGCACCGGAAGCGGCACGCACTTCTCCGTCTTCACCCCCTTCTGGCGTGCGTGTCTCGCCCTTCCCTCACCTCGGCGACCGCTTCCCGAGCCGAGGACCATCGACGGGTTCGCGCCGCTCCCGGCATCCGACGATCTGGGCAGCTGGGAGCTGCTCCCGACGCGGCCGGATTGGGCCGGTGGCCTGCGCGAGACATGGGAACCGGGCGAACTCGCCGCACGTCGACGTCTGCACGTGTTCCTGCACGAGGATCTGCCCGCCTACGACGAGGCCCGCGACACGCCCTCGGCCGGCGCGACATCACTCCTGTCGCCGCACCTGCGCTGGGGCGAGATCAGTCCGTTCACAGTCTGGGAGCAGGCGGTCGACGCCGACGGCGCCGGCGGGTTCCTGTCGGAGCTCGGATGGCGCGAATTCGCCTGGCACACACTGTTCCACTCCCCAGCTCTCGCGACGACCAACCTCCGCCGCGAGTACGACGCTTTCCCCTGGCCGCCTCTCGACCCCGAGCGCCTGGACGCGTGGCACCACGGCGAGACCGGCGTCCCGCTCGTCGACGCGGGAATGCGCGAACTCTGGCACACAGGATTCATGCACAATCGCGTGCGCATGGTCACCGCGTCGTTCCTCGTGAAGAACCTGCTGATCGATTGGCGGCACGGCGAGCAGTGGTTCTGGGACACGCTCGTCGACGCCGACGGTGCGAGCAACCCGTTCAACTGGCAGTGGGTCGCGGGGTCGGGTGCGGATGCCGCGCCGTACTTCCGGGTGTTCAATCCCGAGCTGCAGGCGAAGAAGTTCGACCCGCAGGGGCTATACATCTCGCAGTGGGCATCGGATGCTCCCACCGAGCCGATCGTCGACCTCGGCGAGACCCGCAAGGCCGCGCTGGCGGCGTACGAGGTCGTGAAACGCACGCCACGGGACTGACTGCCGCAGCTCAGCCGCGCAGTGCCTGAAGCGACGCTCGCGCCGCGTCCTCCTGCTCTGCAGCGCGACGAAGCTCCTCCGCTCGACGCTCCGCCTCGCCGTTCGCATCGTCGGCTGCCGTTCTCGCGGCATCCAGGGATTGCCGAGCGGTCGCGAGTTCCTGCTCCAGTTCCGCGACGCGGCGCTCGAGACTGTTCGTACGGTCGGCAGCCTCCGAGGCCGCACGCACCGCTGTGGCATGCGCACGCTCGGCGCGGACCCGCTCGCGCTCCGCATCGTGCACCGCCCGCTCGGCGCGGCGCAGCTCTCGACGCGCGGCCACCTCGTCGACCGGTGCGCTCGTCGATGCCGTTGCCGGTCCGAGATCACCGCCCGCGACCACTTCGCCTGGATCCCACGGAGCCTCCGCGCCCGGTTCGAGAGCGTGGATCAGACGTCCGGTGATGATCGCTGCGGCTGCCTGCGGATCGAAGAACGCCGCCGAGATGGTGCTGTGCACTGATTCGACAGTGGATGCCGTGACCCGCTCGCCGCGAGCCCTGGCGAGTGCCACGGCGTCCTCCGCGAGTCGTCGCGTCAGCATCCGCCGCTGCCGTCCCAGTTGCGAGAGTGCGGCGGCGTCGAGGTCGTCCTGGGCGTCGCGGAGTTCGGCGGCCAGTTGCAGTGCCTCGCCGAGTTGCGCGGCGTGCTCCTGGGCGAACACGTTCACGATCCAGGCCGCGACACTGGGCTTCCGGAGCGCCCGAACCGCAGTCGCGAGTCGCCTGTCGCTCAGCTGCGCTGCTCGCGCGTTGCGCGCAGCGGTGAACTCCGCGAGCGGGACCACATAGAGCTCGGCGGCGATGTCAGCGAGGCCGTCGGTCATGCGAGCGACCCTATCCCGGATCCGGGGTGAGGACGCACGAGAAGGTCAGCGGGGATCGATGCGCACGGTTGCCGCTCGCGTCCGGCTCGAGAGCATCGGCGGGAGGTAGGGGCTTCCTGCGTACTTCTGCGAGTAGGCCGCATCGATCCTGTCGTCGAGGTCGTCGGTCCCGTTGACGGGCGTGAAGGATACGCCGACGGTGTTGCCGTGCGAGGTGATCGTCCCTGCAGCCTGAACGGAGGCGGACCGGTACCAGCGCGAGTCGACGCCGTTGTACGCCCGCACATACACGTGCTCATCGACGACGACCGACCAGATCCAGGTCGGCGTCCCTGGTGTGCTCCCATCGTCGCGGAAGGGCGAGACGTGCAGATCGTCGTGTGTCCGGATCCAATCCAACTGCCCCGCGGTCCAGTCTCGAGGGCGATCACCGGGCGTGTGCAACGCGATGTACTCGGCATCCGACACCGGCTCCAGCCACTCGTTGCGGGCACCGTCGCCGGGAGTGATGAACGCAAGATGCGAGAACCACGAGTCGGCCTTCGCCCCGTGCCAGTGCCTTGTGCCGGCGGGCACGCGAACGACCGACCCCGGGGTCATGCTGATCGGATCCTCACCGACGGCCTGGTACCAGCCCGAACCCGCGGTGCAGAGCAGGATCTGGTCCCCTCCCCCGTCGACGCCGTGATGCACGTGCCAGTTGTTGCGGCATCCGGGTTCGAAGGTGACGTTGCTCACGGGCACGCTACCGCCGACCAGAGGCGCCAGATAGCTCTGACCGCTGAAGAAGGCAGCATACGCGTCGTTCGTCTCGCCGAGGGGGAAGATCTGGTGGAAGACGCCGTCAGTCATGGTTATTCTCCTCGGTTGCGGGAAGTGCCGTGCGAAGCGCAGCGATCGCCGCCATGGCCTTCGGCCAGCCGGCGTAGAAGGCGAGATGAGTGATCGCTTCGACGAGTTCGCCGGTGCTGACGCCGTTCTCCCGCGCGAAGGGCAGGTGGAAGGCCAGCTGCTCGGTGCTTCCGGTCGCCACCAGGGCTGCCACCGTGACCAGGCTCCGATCGCGTGCAGACAGGTCGGGCCGCGCCCGTACCTCGTCGAACAGCACCCTGTCCGTGTAGTGGGCGAGTGCGGGTGCGATGTCGCCCACCGCCCGTCGACCGCCCGTCCAGCCTTGATCCACTGCGTCCGCCATGATCGACGTCCTTTCGTCGATGACCACTCCACACCTTCGTCCCGCCGCGAGGGAGTCTCTGAGAGAGCAGGTACTGGCAGAACCTCCCTCGCGGCGGTCATCCGATCAGGGCCGTCCGGATCCCCGCCGCGTCGTACTCGTGCCGCTGATTCGCCGTGCCGATCGTCGCGATCGTCGTTGCTGCGACACCGCTGAGGATCAACGACATAGCGAGGATCGCGCCTGCCCAGCCCTGAGGCCCCCGTGCTCGCCAGAGAACCATCACCGGCAGTCGACGGGGTGGGCGTCGGAAGGTTACTGGTTCCTCCCGTGCCGGAGTCCGTGATCATCGGCGCAATGACTGCCAGTGTGGTGGTGTCGTCATCGGCTGCCTGTCATCTGACTGACATGGACTGTTGACCTGAGGGATAGGTTTCCGGCACTACTCTGAGTCTGCTCCGCCGACCTCAGCGCAGCGAACAACACGTCCGGGTACCACCCGGACTCGACAATCCTGGAGATCTTCATGTCCTTTGTGACCACGGATGACGGCACCGACATCTACTTCAAGGACTGGGGTCCCCGCGACGCCCAGCCGATCTTCTTCCACCACGGCTGGCCGCTGTCGTCGGACGACTGGGACGCCCAGATGCTGTACTTCCTCGGCAAGGGGTACCGCGTCATCGCCAGCGACCGCCGCGGTCACGGGCGTTCCTCGCAGACCAGCATCGGCCACGACATGGACCACTACGCCAGCGACGTGAACGCTGTCGTCGAGCACCTCGACCTGCACAACGCCATCCACATCGGCCATTCCACCGGTGGCGGCCAGGTCGCCCGGTACGTCGCCCAGTACGGCGAGTCCCAGGGACGGGTCGCGAAGGCCGTGCTGGTTTCCGCGGTGCCGCCCCTTATGGTGAGGACCGACGCGAACCCCGAGGGCACCCCGATCTCGGTCTTCGACGGGTTCCGTGAGGCTCTCGCGGCGAACCGCGCCGAGTTCTTCCAGGCTGTCGCCTCCGGTCCGTTCTACGGCTTCAACCGCGAGGGCGTGGAGCTCTCCGCGCCCGTCGTCGCGAACTGGTGGCGTCAGGGCATGACCGGCAGCGCGCTCGCTCACTATGAGGGCATCAAGGCGTTCTCCGAGACCGACCAGACCGAGGATCTCAAGGCCATCACCGTCCCCGTTCTCGTCCTGCAGGGCGACGACGACCAGGTCGTCCCCTACGAGGACGCCGCGCTGAAGCAGCACGAGCTCCTGCAGAACTCCGAGTTGAAGATCTACGAGGGCTACCCGCACGGCATGCTCACCACTCACGCCGACGTGATCAACCCGGACATCCTCGCCTTCATCCAGAAGTAACCCCGAAGAACCATAGGGGCGGCGGTGCCGAGAGATACTCGGAACCGCCGCCCTATCGTATGCGCTGCTCGAGCAGGTCCAACTTCTCGTCAACATACCCGCGCACGTGAACGCAGCGATGTTTCAGCAGGTTGGGAAGTGAAAGGGCGCGGACGTGCTCTGCAGCACTTACCGCGTCATGACTGTCAGTCGGTCGTCACGTTCTCGCGGCGACGGCAGACCATCACCACGACTCCGCCACCGATGCGCAGCAGGATCGCCACGGCGACGACACCGGTCCGCCCTGAGCTGGTCGGCGCTGTTGTGCGTCGCACTAGATACAGCCTCCTCGTTGACGTCCAGGAAACCTCAGAACGGCATGATGACGCCCGAGATGGACTCCGGGCGCACGTCAACACCCTTGGGATCACCCGCCCGTTGGAAGTCCGAATCCTGTCTCACATTCGAGCGTGAGCAGAGCTGACAGCTGGGGGAACACACACGAACCCTCGAACACGACGAAAGTTCAAGAAACGTCAAGTGATGTCACAAAAGTCGCCAGCAGAGTGCTGCACACCGGCGAGAAGGCCCACATATGGCCCACGGCGACACTTAATCATCCGCTATAGAACAAGAAAACCCCTGTTTATCAGGGGTTTTCTTTAAGTGCGCGATACTGGGATCGAACCAGTGACCTCTTCCGTGTCAGGGAAGCGCGCTACCGCTGCGCCAATCGCGCCCATATGGGCTATTCAGTTGAGAGAGGTGGCGACGGGATTCGAACCCGTGTAAACGGCTTTGCAGGCCGGTGCCTAGCCGCTCGGCCACGCCACCGTGTGGATTGACCCCACGTGCGTAAGGCCTTCCGAAGAAGGCCCCTGCACTTGAGCGGATGACGAGACTCGAACTCGCGACCCCAACCTTGGCAAGGTTGTGCGCTACCAACTGCGCTACATCCGCGTTGTCCCCCGGGCTTTCCGCCCCGAGCACTTGATAAACATTACCCGACGATGGGCCGATGTCAAAACCAGAACCGAATCTCGCGCGTGTCCCACCATCTGGTCATCTGGGGCTCCGAGCGTCCGGTAGTATCGGTTGACGTACCCGCAAGGTATGGGCGATTGGCGCAGTTGGTAGCGCGCTTCCTTCACACGGAAGAGGTCATCGGTTCGAGTCCGGTATCGCCCACCACACTCCCCCTCGGCCCGAGGACCCTCGCGGGCTTTGGTTTCTCGCCACTTGCCTGTGGAGTTGCGACACCGCCGAAGAACTCGTGAGGGCGGACGCGCAGCCGCTCGACGATCGCGTCTGATCGGAATGCGACCGCTTCACCGCTGGTTTCCTCCTGTCACGGAGACTCAGAGGGAGCGTGTTGCGATGCTGGCGTGGACGAGAGACGAAGCCGCAGCCGGCGGCATGAGGCTTCAGGAAGTGCCGGAGCCGATTGCGCGCCCGCATGAGCTTCTCGTGAGTGTCGAAGCCTTCGCACCCAACCCCGGAGATCTCGCGGCCCTGGCCGGAGCGGTCTCGGGGAGCATACCTGGATGGGACGGCAGCGGAGTCGTGCTCAACCCAGCCGCGGACGGGCACGGGCCGCGTGCAGGCGAGCGCGTGATGTTCATCGGCCTCGAGGCCCAGGGATGGGCGCAGCGCCGTGCCGTGCCTCACGCGCTCACTGCGGTCGCGGCGGACGACATGTCCTCGGAGCGCCTCGCCACCCTTCCCGTCGCCGCGACGAGCGCATTGCGCGCGACACGCCGCCTCGGCTCCGTACTCGGCAGAAGAGTGCTCATCGTGGGCGCGGGAGGCGCGGTCGGACGATTCGCCGTCCAGTTCGCCGCACGCTCCGGCGCCCACGTGGTGGCCATCGCGCGCAACGCCACTCAACACGGTGAGCTCCGGCGACTCGGCGCTGCGGAGACCCATACAGCCCTGGGCTCCGTCACGGCACGAGTGCACGGTGCCATCGACCTGGTCGGAGGCGAACACCTCGTCCGGGCGTACGCGCTGCTGGAGAGCGGAGCGACCGCCATCGCGCTCGGCCATTCCGCCGAATCCGACGAGCACTTCCCTTATGGCGCGTTCGTCGCGGACACGATGACGTCGAACCGCTCGATCACGAGCTTCTTCCTCGGTTCCGAACCCGACCTGGCTGCGGACATGAGCCTCATCGCCACTGATCCGACCCTGGACGTGGGAGCTCTCGACATCCGACCATGGACGGCGCTGCCCGCGTGGTTCGATGAGGGAGCGCAGCGGTCGACGGGGCGCGTCGTGTTCCGGGTCGCTGGCGCGCATGACCGGTTCCACGATCCCCTGGAGTTCGGTCGGCGCGCCGGTCAGCCGACGACACCGGTGGCCCCCACCTCCGCGAGGACATCGGGCTCGAACAGCTGATCCACGCCGATGAGCGATGCCTGAGACAGCGGAAGCGTGAGTCCGATCTCCTCCTGTGGACGACCTCACCATGGCTGGTCACGCTCAGCTTCTCGGTGCTCGGACTCGTCAAGGGCAACGGCGACGGCATCGGCTACGCGGTCTGCGCAATCGCGGGCCCAGGGTCGGATGACCCTGGGCCCGCGATCAGTGCGGCGGTGTGATCACTGGACGACGATCGCCGCCGTCACGGTGTCCTTCTCCTTCTGCGACTGCTTGACGTCGTTCACCTCGTCGAGCGAGTAGCGACGGGTCTCCTTTGCGGTCAGGGCGGAGATCACCGCGATCGCCATGAGCCCGAGACCGAGAAGGGCAGGGCCCACCCAGTCGGTGAGGTCTTCGCCGGCGAGGGCCGTCGAGGCCACCGGGCCGATCGCGCCGGCGATCGCGAAGCCGATCTGCGTGCCGATCGCGAGACCCGAGACACGCACGCGGTTCGGGAACATCTCCGCGAAGAAGGCCGGCCAGGCCGCGTTGGCGGTGGAGTAGAAGAAGCCGTTGCAGAGGATGCCGAGCACGAAGATCAGCGGCCAGTTTCCCTGGGTGATGGCCCAGAGGTAGGGAACCGTGGTGACTCCCGCGCCGACCGCGCCGATGATGAACACCGTCTTGCGGCCGATGAGGTCCGCGACGTAGCCCGCGAACGGGGTGTAGAGCAGCGCCAGCAGGCTGGCGAGAACCGGCACCCAGAGCATGGTCGTCTTCTCGAGTCCGTAGCCCGTCGTGGCGAAGGCGACCGAGAACGTCGCGAACAGGTAGCTGACTCCGGCGATCATGGCACACGCCGCGACACGGATGATCGACACCCAGTGGAAGCGAGCGGCCTGCTTGATCGGCGCGAGCTGGATCTTGACGGCCTGCGTCTCGACGAACGCGGGCGGCTCCTCGAGATTGCGCCTGATCAGGTATGCGACGACGACCACCACGGCCGACAGCCAGAACGGGACGCGCCAGCCCCAACTGAGGAGGTCTTCCTGCGGCAGCGCAGCGAACGGGATGAAGACAGCCGTTGCGAGAAGCCCGCCGGAGGCCGAGCCGCTGGTCACGAAGCTCGTGGTGAACGCGCGACGGTGTTCGGGGGCGTGCTCGAGGCTCATCGAGATCGCGCTGGCCTGTTCGCCCGAGACCGAGAGTCCCTGGATGATGCGGATGATCACCAGGAGGACCGGGGCGAGGATGCCGATCTGCTCGAACGTCGGCAGGCAGCCGATGATGAAGGTGCAGACGCCGATGCCGAACAACGTGAGCATCATGACGAACTTGCGTCCGAAACGGTCGCCGAGCGGGCCGAGGATCATCGCTCCGAGGGGGCGGACGACGTAGCCGACTGCCAGCGTCATCATGCTGAGCAGCACCCGGATCCCCTCGGGCAGCTCAGGCGGGAAGAACAACTGGTTGAGCACCAGTGCGGATGCCGTGCCGTACACGGCGAAGTCGTAGTACTCCAGCGTCGTACCGACCCAGGAGGCGATCGCCGCCTTCGCCGGTGTCTTCTTCGGGAGAGAAGTTGTGGTCATGTCGCCTCCATTGGCGGATTCTCAGCGGGCCTGTGATCGGGTGGCAGCCGGGAACCCGCTGCGGGTCTGATGTGGGGCGGCGGTGTCGCGCGCTTGCTCGAACTGTAGGGACGGGCACGTCAGCGCAACAAGCAATGTGCCAGTGATGTGCCAATCAGGCCCGATTATCCCGCGCTTTCATGGCTGGACAGCAGTTCGACGGCATCCGTTTGTGCCAACATCGTTGCCAACCGGGAGGATGCCCGCACGCTGCGCATCGGTGTGTCTCCCGGTCGCTCGCTACGGTGTGAGCATGGCCACGCGCGCACACGTCATCTCGATCCTCGACGAACTCCCCGGCCCGGTGTCCACGACGACCGCCTTCGGTGATCGGGTGTCCGTGCGCTGGCACGACGGAGCGGTGCGCGTGCTCGACGAGACGCTCGAGGAGATCGATGTCCGGCCGCTCGACGACGTCGGTGACGACGCGAGGATCCGGGCGGCGCACGGCGTGGATCTCGTGGCCATATCCTCGTCTGCCGGGCTGACGCTGATCGGCGGGCGCCGCATCACGCGCGACCGCATCACGCGCGACGACCTCCATGTCGATGCGGCGGTGTTCCTCGGCGAGCATCTGCTCGCGACCGTGCCCTCCGCCGATGGGCATCGGGTGCTCCTCATCGATCCCGCAACCGGCGCGACTCTGACCGAGCAGACGGTCGACGCCGATGATGCCACCGCTTTCCTGACCAGGCATCCGACGGAACATCTCGTCCTCGCGGAGTTCGCGATGGGCCAGGACGGCACCCGGCTCATGCGGATCGACGTCGATGGGCAGCACATGAATGCGACCGAGATCCTCACCGGACAGGATCCCGTCTTCGCGGGGTTCAGCCCGCGCGGTGATCGCATCCTGATCGCGGCGCATCCGAGCGATCCCGAGGTGATGCGCGTGCTCACCTGGCCGGAGCTCGGCGAGGTCGGACGACTCAGCGCGAGCGACCTCGACGCCGAGTACGGTCTCGGTCTCGCAGCATGCTGGGTCGATGATGAGCGGATCGCCGCCTATGCGACGCAGGACTCGCTTCTGGTGACCGACGCGAGTCTGACATGGGTGCAGCGGGTGGAACTGCCCGTCGACTTCGCCGAGGAGGGAGAGCTCGAGACCCTCACGCCCCTCGGATCCGACCGGGTGGCGGCGGGCGTCTGGACCGCGGCCGGACGTCTGACCCTGGTCATCGAGATCGCCGACGAGCGCGCATCCTGAGACCGGTACTGGCCGTACCTCCCTCCGGCGGACGGATGAGCGTAGCGTCGATCTCATGGATCACCGCAGCGAGGTCCGCGAGTTCCTCACGAGCAGGCGCGACCGCATCACCCCCGACCGCGCGGGGCTTCCTGCCTACGGCGGGAACCGCCGGGTTCCTGGTCTGCGCCGTGAAGAGGTCGCGCTGCTCGCGGGAGTGAGCGTCGACTACTACACCCGCCTCGAGCGCGGCGATCTGACCGGGGCGTCGCACAGCGTGCTCGACGGGCTCGCGCGGGCGCTTCAGCTCGACGAGGCCGAGGCCGCGCACCTTTTCGATCTCGCCCACACCGCGAACACGTCGCCGACCGCTCGCCGGCCGCGGAGGAGAGCGGATGCCGTGCGGCCCAGCGTCCAGCGGTTGCTGGACGCGATGACCGAAGCGCCGGCGATCCTGCGCAACAACTACTTCGATTACGTCGCCGCGAACAGGCTCGCCCGGGCGCTGTACTCCCCGGTCTT
The DNA here is from genome assembly GCF_044987415.1 of Microbacterium sp. ZW T5_45. Classification (NCBI taxonomy): domain Bacteria; kingdom Bacillati; phylum Actinomycetota; class Actinomycetes; order Micrococcales; family Microbacteriaceae; genus Microbacterium; species Microbacterium sp. ZW T5_45. The sequence continues at coordinate 29,473 of NZ_JBJDRJ010000029.1, forward strand.
CACGGATCCGGCTCCGAACAGCGCCCGGTTCGCATTCCTGAACCCCGCAGCCCAGGACTTCTACCTGGACTGGGACACGAGCACCCGGGAGCTGGTGGCGACCATGCGGGGCGAAGCGGGACGCAACCCGTTCGATCGGCGCCTGACCGACCTCGTCGGCGAGCTGTCGACCAGATCCGAACGTTTCCGCACCCTCTGGGCGGCACACGACGTGAGACACCACCGCACCGGTGTGAAGAGACTGCATCATCCGGTCGTCGGCGACCTGGAACTCACGTACGAGGCCTTCGAACTCCCGGCGGACCCCGGCATGACCCTCTCGACCTACACCGCAGAGCCGGGGTCGGCCTCGGCGGACGGCCTCAGGGTGCTGGCGAGCTGGGCGGCCACCGCCGAACTGCCGGCGCCCAGCGGACACGAGATCGTCCCGCCTGCCTGAGTCGACGGGCGCCATGATAACTTAGGGTCACCTAACCAGCGTCACGATCGGAGGCTCCGTGTCGACGACGATCGACGATCCAGACGACACGATGGTCTGGCGGATCGGGACGAACACCTTCGAGCTCACCGACCGGGTCGAGTGGGAGGCGCATTCCCACCCTCACCAGCACGAGCTCCTGTGGGGGTCGAGGGGCACGCTGACCGCCGAGACCGAGGACGGATTCTTCGCGATCCCCAGCACGCTCGGGCTGTGGATCCCCGCAGGGATGAGCCACCGCGTGATCGGCACGCCCGGCACCTCGTTCCGCTGCACGTTCATCGATGCAGCGGTGTCCCCGATCGCGTCGACCACGACGGCGGTCGCGATCCCCGAAGTCGTGCGCGCCGTGCTGGACCGACTCGAAGCCCCGCCATACCTGAGCGCCACGCCGCGACTGCATGCCGAGGAACTCGCCCTCAGCCTTCTCGAGCCGGTCGAGGTGTCGACGGTCGACCTGCCGACTCCCATCGACGGACGCACTCGACTCATCGCCGACGCACTGCTCGCGAACCCCGCCGACGACCGGACGATCGAGGACTGGGGCCGCCACGTCGGCGCGAGCGCACGCAATCTCTCCCGGTTGTTCGTCGCCGAGACCGGACTCAGTTTCACCGCCTGGCGGACGCGAGCCCGCATGCGTCGCGCGACCGAGTGGCTCGCGGCAGACCATCCCGTCTCCCTCGTGAGCAGACGCTGCGGATACTCCTCACCCAGCGCGTTCGTGCAGGCGTTCCGGCGCGAGCTGGGGCGGACCCCGGGCGAGTTCGCCGCGGTACGGAACGAGGCGGCCCGGAAGTCGGCGTGAGTGCGACACCCGGTGGCCGGGGCACGACATCGGAGCCGTTCATAATTGGTTAGCCAAGCCTTAGCTAACTCCTAGCCAGACTGGTTCCTGACTGTCCCGTCATCCCACTGGAAGACCCTCCTCATGCGCACCAAGCCCCTCTTCGTCGTCGCGTTCATCGCGTCCGGACTCCTGCTCACCTCTTGCGCCGGCGCCTCGGCATCCGGTTCAGGAGGCAGTGCAGAGACCGTCGAGCTGACGACACCCACCGGCGCCGAGATCATGATGCCCGTCGAGCCGCAGTCCGCACTCGGCTTCTACACGACCGACCTCGATCTGCTCATCACACTCGGCTTCGACCTCGCCGGCACCCAGCCGATCCGTGACGACTTCACGACCTTCCCGGACTTCTTCCCGCAGGAGGAGCTCGAAGGACTCGACACGTTCGGCAACTTCCCCGAGTTCAACCTCGAGGCCGTCCTCGAGGCAGAGCCGGACTTCATCCTCAACGGCCTCGGCTACGAGAAGGACCTCGACGGCCAGCTGCAGAAGATCGCCCCGACCTACACGTACAACGCGTTCGACGGCGGCGATTGGCGCGTCGTCGCCGGGCAGATGGCGAGCGACCTCGGCCGCGAAGACGAGTGGCAGGAGTGGGTCGATCAGTACGAGGCCCGCATCGTGGACATCAAGGCCCGTCTCGATGCCGCCGACATCCACCCGGTCGTCGCCGACTCCGGATACTGGGACGGCCAGGTCACGACCTCCTGCTACGGAGTGCCGTGCCTCGTGTTCGCCGATCTCGGACTCGAGATGGCCCCGCTGATGAACGCCACAGAAGAGGGACTGCCGGCGAGCGACGAGTACGCCGAACTCAGCCCGGAGCAGCTCGGTCAGATGGACGGCATCGACGTGCTCTTCACCGGCGTCGACGAGAGTGGCACAGTGTGGGTCGAGGACGAGGAGTCGCTGCAGCAGAACCCCCTCTGGCAGAACCTCTCGTTCGTCAAGGACAAGCAGTACTTCCCGTACAACTACGAGATGATCTACGGCTCCCCCAGCGGCCAGGACGCGTTCCTCACCGTGGTCGAGAAGGCGCTTCTCGGATGACCGTCAACCTCGTCCACCGTGTCGTCGTGAGCCGCGTCGAACGACTGAGTCCCGGCATGGTCCGGGTGGTCTTCGACGGCGACGGACTCGAAGGCTTCGTCTCGAGCGGTGTCGGTGACGAGTACCTCCGGGTGTTCTTCCCGCTCGACGGGCAGACCGAGCCGAACCTCCCGTTCCCGACCGACAACGGGTACTGGGACTTCCCCGAGGGGATCGAGCCCGCCACGATGCGCACGTACACCGTGCGGGGGTGGGATGCTGCGGCGCAGGAACTCACCATCGACTTCGTCGTGCACGACGGCGGGGTCGCCGCCGCCTGGGCGCTGCGGGCGGCACCCGGTGACGTCCTGGGAGTGAACACGCCGAAGGCGCTCTATGACCCGCCTGCCGACATCGGCTGGCAGCTGCTCATCGCGGACGCGACCGGATTGCCCGCCGCCGCCCGTCTCGCCGAGAATGCACCGGCGGGCGTGCGAACCCGCGTCGTCATCGAGGTCGCATCTGCCGAGGACGAGCTCCGCATCGCTCACCCGGACGGCGTCGAACTGCACTGGGTGCACGGCGGCAACGGACACGCGCCGACCCGCATCGAGGAGATCCTGCGGGCGTCGGAGCTGCCTTCGGGCTCTGGGTACGTGTGGGTCGCCGGCGAGACGAAGGCCACACGCGGTGTGCGCAAGGTCCTGCGCAAGGAACTCGGACTCCCGGCATCCGCCTACAAGGTGATCGGGTACTGGACGGAGAATGCCGAAGCATGGCGTGAGAAGTACGACTCATTGGACGAGAGCGTGCACGCGCGTCTCATGGCGATGTGGGACGACGAGTCGCGTTCCGAGGAGGAGATCGTCGACGAGTACGAGGCCGAGCTGGAGAAACTCGGCCTGTGACCACAGTCGTCTCCCCCGCCTCGACGGAGGCGACGGTCCAGGTCTCGGCGGTGCGCCGGGGCCTGGTCGTCGTGTGCCTCGCCTCCGCTTTGGCCGTCGCGTCCGTGGCCAGCGTGTTCCTCGGGTCCCAGCGCATCGGCATCGACGAGGTCTGGGCAGGACTCACCACCGGAGCCGGCGACCCCGGCGCGATCGTGCAGGGGATGCGCATCCCACGGACATACGTCGCCCTCGCTGTCGGTGCCGCGCTCGGCATCGCCGGCGCGCTCATTCAGGGCTTCACCCGGAACCCGCTCGCCGACCCCGGCATTCTCGGTGTGAACGCCGGCGCGAGCCTCGGCGTGACCATCGGCGTCACCTTCTTCGGCCTGACCTCGGTCGGCGGGTACATCTGGTTCTCTTTCGCCGGCGCGGTCGCCGCGACCGTGCTCGTCTATCTGATCGGCTCCGCGGGGCGCACCGCCCCCGACCCGATGCGGATGACGCTCTCCGGCGTCGCGCTCGGTGCCGTCATGGGCGGCGTCGTGGCCGCCATCGGACTGCTGAACCCCCAAACCTTCCAGACGATGCGATCGTGGAACGCCGGCTCTTTGACCTCGCTGACCCCCGACGTCTTCTCGGTGCTCCCGTTCATCGGCGTCGGGCTTGCCCTCGCGTTCTGTCTCGCTCCATCGCTCAATGCTCTGGCCCTGGGCGACGACCTCGCGACCGCCCTCGGGTCCCGGGTCGCACTGACCCGCGTGCTGTCCATCGTCGCGGTCACGCTGCTCTGCGGAGCCGCCACCGCGGCCGCGGGACCGATCGCCTTCGTCGGGCTCATGGTTCCGCACGCCGTCCGATGGTTCGTGGGACCTCACCAGGGCTGGATCCTCCTCGGCACCCTGTTTGCGGCGCCGCTCCTGTTGCTCACCGCCGACGTCGTCGGCCGCCTCGTCCTGCGCACGGGCGAGATGCCGGTGTCGGTCGTGACGGCGATCATCGGCGCCCCCGTCCTCATCGCCCTCGTGCGCCGACGCAAGGCGAGCGGGCTGTGAACGTCGCGAGCGCGCTTTCGGAGGTCGATGCAGGACGACGCACGTGGACCGTGCAGACCGCGACGTTCTCTCGCCGTATCGGCGTCCGTCCGACACTCGTCGCCGCCTGTGCGCTCACCGCCGCTCTCGCCGTCGGCGTGTTCGCGCTCACCATCGGCGATGCGACCTTCACCCCGGGAGAGGTCCTCGCTACCCTCTTCGGACTCGGCGAGCCTCGCGCCGAACTGGTGATCATCGAGTGGCGACTGCCACGGGTGCTCGGGGGACTCCTGTTCGGACTGGCCCTGGGCATCGGCGGCGCGATCTTCCAGTCGCTCACGCGCAACCCGCTCGGCAGCCCCGATGTCATCGGCTTCGATGCCGGTGCCTACACGGGTGCGCTGCTGGTCATCACCACGGTCGGAGTGAGCGTCGCCTCCACCGCAGCGGCGGCGCTCATCGGCGGAGCGGTCACTGCACTGGTCGTCTACCTGCTCGCATTCCGTCGCGGGTTCACCGGGTTCCGGCTGATCATCGTCGGCATCGGCGTCGCCTCAATGCTCGCCTCCGTGAACACCTGGATAATCCTCAATGCCGATCTCAATGTCGCTCTGTTGGCGAGTGCATGGGGCGCCGGCTCTCTCAACCTGATCACCGCAGAGCAGGTGGGGGTTGCCGCGTGCGTGATCGTTCCCCTCACGATCGCCGTGGCCATGCTCGCCGATCGGATGCATCTGCTGGAGCTCGGCGACGATGCCTCGGCCGCACTCGGTGTGCGCACGGGAGGCCTCCGCCTCTCCCTCGTGATCCTCGGGGTCGGGCTCACCGCGGTCGTGACGGCCATGGCCGGCCCGATCGCGTTCATCTCGCTCGCGGCGCCGCAGGTCGCCCGGCGCCTCACGGGATCGGCGAGCGTCACCCTCACCGCGTCCGCGGCGATCGGAGCACTTCTCCTCGTCTCCAGCGATGTGCTGGCCCAGCGACTGTTCGCCCCGACCCAGATCCCCGTCGGCCTGGTCACCGTCTGCCTCGGCGGCGTGTACCTGATCTGGCTGCTCATCCAGGAAGCGAGACGCCGATGACCACTGCGACGCTCACCCAGACACGGCTCAGAGCCGAGGACATCACGATCGGCTACGACGGACGCACGGTCTCAGAACACCTCGACGTCGAGATCCCCATGGGTTCCTTCACTGTGATCGTCGGGCCGAACGCGTGCGGCAAGTCGACGCTGCTGCGCGCCTTCGCCCGTCTGCTGAAGCCGAGCGCCGGACAAGTCCTGCTGGACGGACGGGCCATCTCGGAGTTGCCGACCAAGGAGATCGCGCGACAGCTCGGTCTGCTGCCGCAGACATCCATCGCACCCGACGGCATCCGGGTCTCCGATCTCGTCGCCCGCGGGCGGCATCCGCATCAGAGCATCCTGCGCCAGTGGTCGCGCACCGATCAGGAGGCGGTGGCGTCGGCGCTCGCCGCGACGGGGACGACCGATCTTGCCGGACGCCTGGTCGATGAGCTCTCGGGCGGCCAGCGTCAGCGCGTCTGGGTGGCCATGTTGCTCGCCCAGGAGTCACCGACGATGCTGCTGGACGAGCCGACGACGTTCCTCGACATCGCGCACCAGTACGATCTGCTCCGGCTGTTCCATCGCCTGCACGACGAAGGACGCACCGTGGTCGCCGTGCTCCACGATCTGAACCAGGCGGCCCGGTTCGCCGACCACATCATCATGATGCGCGACGGCCGGGTCGTCGCGTCCGGCGAACCGGCCGAGATCGTGACGGCGCAGCGGGTCGAGGAGGTCTTCGGGCTTGAGTGCTCCGTGATCCCCGACCCGCACGCCGGCACGCCGCTGGTTGTGCCGCGCTGAGCTGAGGTGGACGCCCGGTCAGCCCATGAAGGGGCGCAGATCCGGGTAACCCGTCGCCGCCCAGGCGCCGTCGACGACGATGTTCTCACCGTTGACGTACGACGCGTCCTTCGAGGCGAGGAACAACGCGACCCCGGCGATCTCGTCGGGATCGGCGGGGCGCTTCGCCGGGATCCGCTCGAGGTACGACTCCATCACGCCGGGGGCTGCGAGCAGACCGCCGGTGAGCGGCGTCGCGACGAGACCTGGCGAGACCGCGTTGACTCGGATGCCCTGCTCCCCCAACTCGAGGGCGGCGTTCTTCGTCAGCATGACGACGCCCGCCTTCGCCGCCGAGTATCCCGCACCGAAGTGCATCGGCACCTGCGAGTTCAGCGAGGCGATGTTGACGATCGCGCCCGGCTTGCCCTCGGCGAGGAAGTGCGCCGCACCGAGCTTGGTGCCGAGGAACGCGCCGTACAGGTTGAGCTTGATGTTGAAGTCCCAGGTCGCGAGATCCATGTCGACCACACGACCGGGCTTCGACCCACCGGCGACGTTGTAGACCGCATCGATCGATCCGAAGCGCTCGACCGCCGCCGCGAACAGCGCCTCCATGGATGCCTCATCCGTGACGTCGGTGCGGAGCCCCGCGACGTTCTCACCGAACGTGGCGGATGCCGCGGCCACGGCATCCGCGTTGATGTCGGCGACGAAGACCTTCGCGCCCCGATCGACGAGCCGGCGAGTGATCGCCGCGCCGATGCCCGACACTCCACCGGTGACGACGGCGACGCTGTTCTGGAACTCTGTCATCTCTGCCTTTCCGCGCCGCCCACGATGGCGGCGTCTCCGAGGAACCCTACCCGTTATCTGACAGTTGTCGGATAGTCTGTTCGCATGGACGCACGGTCGCGACGCTCACGAGAGAGCCTTCGGCAGGCGGTCCTCGCGCTGGCGAGCCGCACCCCGATCGCCGACGTCACCGCCTCCGCGATCTGCACCGAAGCGGGAGTCACCCGCGACACCTTCTACCGGCACGCGGACAACCCGATCGATCTGCTCGCGGATGCCCTGTCCGCCGAAATCGCCGAGACGATGGAGATGCTTCCGAGCGCCGCGGCGATCGGCGAGGGCGAACGGGCACTGCTCGAGCATGTCGCCCGTCGCGCGGACGTCTACCGCGGAGCCATGCATCCGCTGCTCGCCGCTCCCCTGCGCAGCAACCTCGAGCGATCGATCAGTTCAGGGCTGGCGCTGTGGGCCGAGCTGCACCCGCGTATCGTGCCCGAGGTCTTCGCGGGCGACCCCGCCGCGATGCGCCTGGCCGTCTCCTACGCCGCAGCGGGGACGGTCGGTGCCATCGAGGAATGGCTGCGCAGCGGAGATCGGGATGTCGAACGTGCCGTGAGGTTGATCCTCGCGGCGTCACCGGAGTGGTGGCTGCGCTGACAGCCGCCGGAATGGAGAGAGAACGATGAAGGCCGCAGTGTTCCACACTCAGGAGGACCTTCGCATCGAAGAGGTTCCCGAGCCGAGTCCGCGCCCGGGTCAGGTCAAGCTCCGCAACGCCTTCGCCGGCATCTGCGGATCCGACCTGCACGTGTACTACAGCCCCGAGGCCGCGGGCCTCGACTTCGAGCATCCGCACCCGGTGACGGGGTCGACCCTTCCGCAGATCCTGGGGCACGAGTTCTCCGGCACGGTGGTCGAGCTCGGCGACGGCGTCGAAGGGGTGTCCATAGGCGATCGCGTCGCCGTCTGGCCGATCTACTACTGCGGTGAGTGCCCCGCCTGCCGCCGCGGGCTGTACAACGTCTGCCAGAAGATCGGCTTCCACGGCCTCTCGTCCGATGGCGGCGGCATGGCGGAGTTCACCACGGTCGACGCCTCGAAGCTGCACGTGCTCCCGGAGAGCGTCGACCTCCGCATGGGCGCGCTCGTCGAGCCGATGTCGGTCGCCTGGCACGCGGTGTCCCGCAGCGGCGTCGAGGCGGGCGGCTCGGCGCTGATCGCGGGCGCAGGACCGATCGGTATCGGCGTGTGGTTCGCACTCAAGGCCCGCGGCGTCGAGAACGTCCTCGTGTCCGAGCCCAGCGCGGACCGCCGTGCGATCATCGCGGCGCTCGGTGCCGAGGTCGTCGATCCTGTGAACGAGGATCTCTCGGCGGCGGTCTCGGCGATCAGCGGTGGCGACGGCGTCGATGTGGCCTTCGACGCCGCCGGCGCAGGCCCCGCGGTGACATCCGCTCTCGCAAGCCTCGTCCCGGGCGGCCGGGTGGTCGTCGTCGCGATCCACGAGCGACCGATGCAGTTCCTTCCGACGCAGTTGGTGATGGCGGAGACCGACATCGCCGGAGCGCTCGCCTACCTGCCGGAGGACTTCGACGCGGTCATCGAGGCGATGTCGCGCGGCGCCTACGACACCACCGGCTGGGTGGAGGAGATGCCGCTCGAGGGTGTCGTGGATGCGATCCACATGCTCCGCGGCGGCGCCGGCGCGAAGATCCTGGTGCGGGCGGACTGACCGCCCGGATGTGAGAGGGGATGGATTCCCTCTCACATCCGTCGTCCGGATGGCGCGGAGAGCGTGCCGGCGCTAGCGTCAAACAGGTGTCGACGCATGGGAGCGCGGCGGAACGGATGCAGCATGGAGTCGAACGAGCACGGCATCGAGTCATTCGACACGATCATCGTCGGAGCAGGGGTCTCGGGTCTCGTCGCGGCTCGGCTGCTGAAGGACGCCGGCCAGAGCGTCGTCGTGCTCGAAGCACGCGACCGCATCGGCGGACGGGTCGTGACCGATCGCAGCGATGGTCGCACGACGGATCTCGGCGCATCCTGGATCCACGGCATCGTCGACAGCCCCGTCGCACACGCCGCCCGCGCGTTCGGAATGCGCATGCACGAGTTCACCGTGGGCGGATATCAGGTCGACAGCCGCCCCATCGCGTACTACTCCCCTGACGGCGTCCGCCTCTCGGATGCCGATGCGCAGGCGTTCGCGGCCGACGTGCATGCGGTCGACGCGGCGCTCGTTGCTGCGATCGGCGACTCGGCCGACGACGCGTCGTACCGGGACGCGACGGAGGTCGCGCTGGCCGCTCAGGGCTGGGACGCGGAACGGACCCAGCGGGTGAGGGAGTACCTCGAACACCGCTCGGAGGAGCAGTACGGCGCGTGGATAGAGGACCTCGCCGCGCACGGCCTCGACGACGACTCGATCGACGGCGACGAGGTGGTCTTCCCCGACGGCTACGACGTCCTGCCTCAGCATCTGGCTTCGGAGCTCGACATCCGGCTCCAGCACGAGGTGGTGCGCGTCGACCGGTCGGCCGGCGCGGTGACCGTGACGAGCGGGCGCGGACTCGTCCGGGCGGATGCCGTCGTAGTGACTGTTCCGGTGGGAGTGCTGCAGTCGGACGCGTTCACGATCCATCCGCCCCTCCCGCAGCCGCAGGCCGGCGCGCTCGCGCGTCTGCGCATGAACGCCTTCGAGAAGGTCTTCCTGCGCTTTCCCGAACGATTCTGGGATGGCGGCGTCTACGCGATCCGGCAGCAGGGGCCCGAGGGGCATTGGTGGCACTCCTGGTACGACCTGACCGACCTGCACGGTGAGCCCGTTCTGCTGACGTTCGCCGCCGGGCCTGCGGCCCGGAGCACCAGGACCTGGTCCGATGAACAGGTGGCCGAGTCCGTACTGGTCCAGCTCCGCCGCCTCTTCGGCGACGGCGTCCCGTCGCCGACCGGGGTGCATCGCACCGCGTGGCAGGACGACCCGTTCGCACACGGGGCGTACGCCTACATGACTCTCGGTTCGGCGACGTCCGACCACGACGAGCTCGCCGAACCGGTCGACGGTATTCTCCACATCGCCGGCGAAGCCACCTGGACCGATGACCCGGCGACGGTGACCGCTGCTCTCCGGTCGGGGCACCGTGCGGCGAGCCGAATTCTGGGCAGGGATGTCGACATCGAACGCATCTGGCTCGCCTGACGCACGACGTCCCTGACCCGGGCCGCTGACGCACGACGGCTCCCCTCCGGTAGGGACGGAGGGGAGCCGCGACTGCGCGCGTCAGACTCGGGCGTCTCGCGGCAGGCTCGCCGGCTGCGGCTTCGAGAACAGCACGACGACGATCACGGCGATGCCCACGACCACGTGAGGCACCCAGACGTTCGGTGCCTCCGAGGAGAAGCCGAACAGCCACGGCGAGAGTGCGAGGAACAGGCTCGCGACGATGTCGAACACGAGATGGACGGGCATCGGGATGAACCCGAACGGACCCCACTCGTACTTCGTGAAGAGGCTGTAGACGATCAGACCGACTCCGAGGACGATGGGGATGATCACCGGAGCGCCGCCCAGATCCGCGAAGCCGAACAGCCAGGGCGCCGCGATCAGCGCGATTCCGACGATGTAGTCCAGCACGCCGTGGACCTTGGTGGGGATGAAGCGCATGATTCCTCCTTGGGGGTTCATCGCACGGGGCGACTCATGGATTGTTCGGACCGCGCGGTCGATCGGATGGGACGCGGCGGAATGGAATACTGAGGCGCATGCATCCGGGAGCCGAGCACCTCGTCCGACACGACCTTCCGGGGTTCGCTGCGGCGAACGGATGGTCGTACTCGCCGGAGGGCGTGCCACCCGCGCTCGGCGAGAGTCTGTGGGAGCAGGCGACGTCCGGCGTGGCCCGCGACCAGGTGTTCGGCCCGGACTGGGAGGCGGGCCGCATCACGGGTGGAGACCGTCGCGCGAGCTCCGTCGAGCAGCGAGGCGGCTGGACCCTGACAAAGACCGTGTCCGTGAGCACGCCGCGACGAAGCCTGGATCTCGGCTATCTCGCCATCCGGCTCCCCCGACGGATGCCGCACATCATCCTCGACGCGCGCAGGAACGATCGCGGAGCGCTCTCGAGTCTTCAGCACCGTCCCCAGGCCTCCCAGCGCATGTCCCTCGAGGGCGATTTCGATTCGCACTTCCGTCTGTACGTTCCCGAGGGATACGGACCCGATGGGCTCTACGTCTTCACTCCGGACCTCATGGCCCTGCTCGTCGATGAGACCGGCGACCTCGACGTCGAGATCCGCGACGACCGTCTGATCGTCTACCGTCCCGGCGGCTTCGACCTGCTCGACGAGCGCACCTGGCGTCGTTTCGCCGAGATCCGGGCAAGCGTGGGTGCGAAATCCTGGGACCGTACGGCGCGCTACCTCGACGATCGCTCCCCCGCGCCCGCTCTCGTGTTCGAGTCCGGCAGGCGTCTGGAGAGGCGTGTCCCCTGGTACGTCTGGCTCGCGGTCGGGATCCCGCTCGGAGTCCTGGTCCTCGTCGGCACCACGCTGGCGATCGTGTTCGGCCAGGTGTTCGGGCGATGACCTCGTCCTCAAGATCCGTTCCGCGCACAGCCCCTCCGCGCACGGACAGGGCACAGACGGCCATCGCGGTAGGGCGTGCGTTCGCGGGCGTCGTCGTGATCGGCATCCTGATCCAGACGTTCATCGCGGGGATCCCCACCCGAGGAGCGAACCCGTTCGACTACTTCGGCTACTTCACGAACCTCACGAGCCTGCTCGCGTCGCTCGTGCTGATCGTCACCGCGATGACGGCGCGTGCGATCCCCGTGCGACTGCACGAGCTGCGCGGCGTCGCCGTCGCCTGCATGATCATCGTCGCCCTGATCTACAACATCGTTGTGCCGGGCACGGGCTCCGCTCCGCCGTGGGTGAGCGCGACCCTTCACATCGTCTTCCCGGCGCTGCTGGTGCTCGATTGGACACTGGTCCTCGACCGACCCGCACTCCGCTGGAGTCGGCTGTGGATCGTGCTCCCCTACCCGCTGCTCTGGCTCGCGGTGACCCTCATACGCGGGGCGACCGACGGTTGGGTGCCGTACGGCTTCCTGCTGCCGGAGCGCGGCGGCGCTGCGCTCCTTGCCACGGTGGTCGGGCTGCTCGCAGCGCTTCTCGCCACCGCATCCGTCACGTGGCTGCTCAGCCGCGTACGTCTCCGCCGTCGCTGAGCGTGCGCGCTCAGACCGCGCTCGTCCAGCCGTACCGGGATGCCAGCGCCGTGGCGACTCGCGCATAGCGCTGTCGATCCAGGACCGCCGCCTCTCTGCGGAGGCCGTGCTCGTGGACGCTGTAGAGGAGCTCGATGTCCACCCAGGACTCCCTACCCTGCGAGTCCCACGCCCCGGTGCCGATCGAGAGGAAATCGCGATCGCCGTCATGCGGCTTGCTCGTGAGGCGCACGACGTACACCCTGTCGACGGACTGGCGACCGATCACGAGCACCGGCCTGTCCTTGCCGCGCCCGTCGTTCTCCTCGTACGGCACCCAGGTCCACACGATCTCGCCGGCATCCGGAGCGCCGTCCCGATCCGGCTCGTAGCCGATCCGGAGATCGCGGACGCGATCGGCATCGATGCGCACCGTCTCGGTGCCGGTCGTGCGACCGGGCTCGGTCTGAACCGGCGCGGATGCCGACTGCTCGGGAGCCGTACGCAACCGCGCACGAGGACGCGTGCTCGTGGTGGATGCCCCGCGCGTGCTGGTCGTGCGAGTCGGCGTTCGACGGCGGGAGCCGAGTGCCCTGATCAGGAGGTCCGCGATCGCCGCGAGGATGCCGTTGCCCGTTGCCACTCGCTCACCCTAGCCGCCCGGCGCCATGGGAACGGCGAACGGCGCCTCGGATCCAGAGATCCGAGGCGCCGTTCGACTGCCTCACGAGGTGACGATGATCACGCGTCTGCGAGCGCGTAGCCCTCCTCGCCGTGCACGACCTGGTCGACGCCGGCGATCTCGTCCTCGCTGGTGATGCGGAAGCCGATGGTCTTCTCGATCGCGAAGCCGATGATGAAGGCGACGACGAAGGAGTAGATCAGCACACCGAGCGCGGCGATCGCCTGGACCACCAGCTGGCGGTAGTCACCGCCGACGAACAGGCCGGTGCCGGTGGCGAAGAGACCCAAGTACAGGGTTCCGAACAGACCGCCGACGAGGTGGATGCCGACGACGTCGAGCGAGTCGTCGAAGCCGAGGCGGAACTTCAGCTCGACGGCCAGGGCGCAGAGGATACCGGCGAGAGCACCGAGCAGGAGCGACCAGCCGGGCGTCAGGTTCGCGCAGGCCGGGGTGATCGCGACGAGACCTGCGACGGCACCGGAGGCAGCTCCGACCGAGGTCGCCTTGCCGTCCTTGATGCGCTCGATGAGGATCCAGCCGAGGATCGCGGCAGCCGTCGCGCCGAGGGTGTTCAGACCGATGAGGCCGACGCCGCCCATGTCCTCGGCGAGCCACTCCGCACCCGCGTTGAAGCCGAACCAGCCGAACCACAGCAGCGCGGCGCCGAGCAGCGTGAGCGGCACGTTGTGCGGCTTGAGGATGCCCTTCTGGAAGCCGATGCGCTTGCCGAGGACCAGGGCGAGGGCCAGAGCCGCAGCACCTGCGTTGATGTGCACGGCCGTACCACCGGCGTAGTCGATCACGCCGATTCCGCTGTCCTCACCGAACAGCGCGGTGCCGAGGTTCATGATCCAGCCGCCACCCCAGACCCATGCGGCCACTGGGAAGTAGCCGACGGTCGCGAAGACACCCGCGAAGATCAGCCACGAGCCGAACTTCGCGCGGTCGGCGATCGCGCCGGAGATCAGGGCGACCGTGATGATCGCGAAGGTGGCGCCGTAGGCGACACCCAGGAGTGCGACGTTCGATCCTTCGCCGCTGGCGAGCGAGCTGAGACCGAAGTCGGCGAACGGGTTGCCTGCGAACTGGGTCGGGCTCTCGACGGCGCTCATCGAGAAGCCGAAGAGGATCCAGAGCACGGCGACGAGACCGATGGAGCCGAAGCTCATCATCATCATGCTCACGACACTCTTGGCCTTGACCAGACCGCCGTAGAAGAAGGCGACGCCCGGGGTCATCAGCAGGACGAGAGCCGTCGCTGTGATCGCCCAGGAGATGTTACCGGGTGCGTCCATGTTTGAAACCTCACATTCGGGAAACTGTGAGTTCAGTGTGACCATGCCCGATTTCAGGGATTCGAGAAGTTTGTTGCGCGCATGTTACGGCTGGCCCTCTCGTGTGAACATCGCGTTACGCGCAGTCAGCGTTCCGCGTGCGTCAGCGCGTTCAGACGGGAGATCGCGCGGAGGTACTTCTTGCGGTATCCGCCGCCCAGCATCTCCTCGGCGAAGACCTGGTCCAGGCTCAGCCCCGTCGCCACGATCGGGATCTGCGCGTCGTACACGCGGTCGACGAAGGCGACGAAACGCAGCGCCTCCGACTGGTCGGTCAGCTGACGCACGTCGCGCAGACCAACCAGGTCGAGACCGGCGATGAGGCGGATGTACCGCGAGGGGTGGACGCGGGCGAGGTGCGCGATGACGTCGTCGAAGACATCGTCGGATGCCGCCCCCGAGCCCGCGCCGGCGTCGACGGCCCGCACGTACTCCTCTTGCGTCGAGACCACGGCGTGACCGTCGATCGCGCGCTGACGGAAGTCGACGCCGTCGATGCGGAGGGTCTGGAAGCTGTCGGACATCGCGTGGATCTCGCGCAGGAAGTCCTGGGCGGCGAAGCGGCCTTCGCCGAGGGCGTTCGGCGGGGTGTTCGAGGTCGCCGCGAGCTTGGTGCCGGTCGGTACGAGCTCCCCGAGCAGGCGGGTCATCACCATGGTGTCGCCCGGATCGTCGAGCTCGAACTCGTCGATGCAGAGCAGATCGGCGCCCTTGAGCAGGTCGACCGTGTTCTTGTAGCCGAGTGCTCCGACCAGCGCCGTGTACTCGATGAACGATCCGAAGTACTTCCTGCGTGCGGGCATCGCGTGATAGATCGAGGCGAGCAGGTGGGTCTTGCCGACGCCGAAGCCGCCGTCCAGGTAGACGCCCGGCTTGATCTCGGGCTCCTTCTTCGCCCGGCTGAACAACCCGCCGCGCTTGATCGGAGCCCCGCGTCCGGCGAAGCGGATGAGGGTCTGCTTCGCCTCCTCTTGAGAGGGGTACTCGGCATCCACCCGATAGCTGTCGAACGTCGCCCCGTCGAACTGGGGCGGCGGGACGAGACTCGCGAGCATCTCCGGCCCGGTCACGGTCGGCTGACGCTCGGTGAGGTGCACGATGCCCGTGCCGGTGCTGGTCTCAGTCATCGTTTTCCTGTGAAGAAGTCTTACGGATCCGGCGCAACGCGAACTGCGGGGATCTATCGTCGAAGGGACGGCTCCACACTACGCCGTCGGTGCACGATCACACGCCCGCCCACCCTCTGAGGAGTTCCCCGTGGCCATCGAGTTCGATTCGTCCTCCCCCAAGTTCGCCGAGTATGCCGAACCCGGTCGTCTGGTCACCACCGAGTGGCTCGCGGCGCATCTCGGAACGCCGGGCCTCGTCGTCGTCGAATCCGATGAGGACGTTCTGCTCTACGAGACCGGACACATCCCCGGCGCCGTCAAGGTCGACTGGCACACCGAGCTCAACGACCCGGTCGTGCGCGACTACGTCGACGGCGAGGGCTTCGCCGCACTGCTCAGCCGCAAGGGAATCTCGCGCGACGACACCGTCGTCATCTACGGCGACAAGAACAACTGGTGGGCCGCGTACGCCCTCTGGGTATTTTCGCTCTTCGGTCACGAGGACGTGCGCCTGCTCGACGGCGGTCGCGACCGCTGGATCGCGGAGGGCCGTGAGATCACCCGCGATCAGACCGAACGACCCGCCACAGAGTATCCCGTCGTGGAGCGCGACGACTCGGCCATCCGCGCCTACAAGGAGGACGTGCTCGCGCACATCGGCAGCCCGCTGATCGACGTGCGCTCACCAGAGGAGTACAGCGGAGAGCGTACGACCGCTCCCGCATACCCCGAGGAGGGCACGCTGCGCGCCGGACACATCCCCACCGCGCAGAGCGTGCCGTGGGCCAAGGCGGTGGCCGAGGACGGCGGCTTCAAGTCGCGTGCCGAGCTCGATGCGATCTACCGCGACGGCGCAGGCCTGGCCGACGGCGACGACGTGGTGGCCTACTGCCGCATCGGCGAGCGGTCGAGCCACACCTGGTTCGTGCTCAAGCACCTGCTCGGCTTCGAGAACGTCCGCAACTACGACGGCTCGTGGACCGAATGGGGCAGCGCTGTGCGCGTTCCGATCGTCACGGGCTCCGAGCCGGGCTCGCTCTGAGCGTGTGACAATGACAGGGATGAGCACCAGCGACGTTCCTGACACCCTCGCCGAGATCCGCGACGCCTTCCTCGAGACGCCGGAAGCCGACCGCCTGCTGCTCCTGCTGGAGTTCGCGGACGAGCTCCCGGAGGTCTCGGCCGAGGTCGCCGCGCACCCTGAGATGTGCGAGCGCGTCGTAGAGTGCCAATCCCCCGTCTACATCTACGTCGAGGTCTCGGACGGCGTGGTCACGATGCATGCGACCGCGCCGCCCGAGGCCCCGACGACCCGCGGATTCGCGAGCATCCTCGTGCAGGGCATCAGCGGTCTGACGCCCGACGAGGTCCTCGCGATCCCGAACGACTATCCGCAGTCCATCGGGCTGACTCGGGCGGTCTCGCCGTTGCGCATCGGCGGGATGACCGGGATGCTGATGCGGGCGAAGAACCAGGTCAGGCAGAAGCGCTGAGCCCCTGCTCCCGCAGCCAGTCGGTGATCGCCGACGACCATGCCGCCTCGTCGTAGTTCCAGAGCTTCGTGTGCCGAGCGACCCGGAAGGCCGGCATCGTGACGAGATCGGGCCGCGCCGCCTGCAGCGCGTGCGAGGCATCGGCCGGCACAAAGCCGTCGTCGTCGCTGTGCAGGATGAGGATCGGAGCGGACAGCTCCTCGGCGCGCGCGACCATGTCGAGGCGGTCGAACGAGATGGCGGCGTCTGCGCCGCTCAGTCGAGCGGTCAACGGTCGCTGCAGTGCTCCCATCGCGAGGTCGGGCAACGGCGCGCGGAGTCCCGATTCCCTGGCCTGGAATCGTAGGACGGTGCGCCAGTCGACCACAGGCGACTCGAGCACGAGACCGGCGATGCGGTCACGATTCGCCGAGTTCACCGCGGTCTGCAGCGCGACCGCACCGCCCATCGACCAGCCCATCAGAACGATCTGCTCCGCCCCGTGCCGGAGCGCGTAGGAGATCGCCGCGTCGATGTCGCGCCATTCCGACGCGCCGAGGGCATAGGCGCCCGACCGCGTGCGCGGTGCCTCGCCATCGTTACGATAGGACACGACGAGGTTCGGCAGGCCGGCCGCATGCAGCACGGGCACTGCGCGAAGACACTCAGCGCGCATGGTGCCGCGTCCGTGGATCTGGACGACCCACGTGCGGGAGGCGCCGGGGAAGAACCACGCCGGGCAGGGCCCCGCAGGAGAGCCGATGAGGACGCTCTCCCATCGCAGGTGCAACTCGCTCGGCGCTGCGTAGTACCAGCCGCTGAATGATGCGCCGCCGCCGATGTCCGCGCCCGGCTCGATCTGCGTCAGCAGCTTGCGCCGCACCGTCGTCGCGTCTGCGCTGAGCACCGCGCCGAGCTTGACGTAGCCGTATGTGCCGGTGGTGAACAGGCCGTATCGGCCCGGCAACTCGGTGTCGGCCGTCCGCTGGAGCTCGATGGTCTGGGCTCCCGTGTCGACGGCTTTGATCACCGTGTCGACGGCGCGGCGTCCCGGCGTGACCACCCGGCGGGCGGTACCGAACACGAGCAGGGCGGCGGCCGCGCCGATCGCGAGGACAGCGGGGACAATGAGTGCAACGGCGTGCCTGAGACTCTTCATCGCCTCCTGACTCTAGCCTGTCACCGTGACCGTACAGCCCGATGCCGGGACCGAATTCGACGCCGCCGTGGCGGAACTGCGCGACACGTCTTTCCGCTCGGACATCGTGGTGCGCGAGATCGGCACGCCCCAGGGGCTGGCTCCCTTCGCGATCGCGCTGGCCGCCGATGTGCGCCCCGACGAGCACGGTGACTCGATCTACGGCACGGGGCGTTTCGTCCTGCTGCACGATCCCGATGAGCCGGCGGCGTGGAACGGCTCGTGGCGGATCGTGCTGTTCGCACAGGCACCGCTCGAGCACGAGATCGGCACCGATCCGCTCCTCGCGGACGTGACCTGGTCCTGGCTCGTCGATGCCCTCGACACCCACCATGCGGGCTATCACTCCGCGTCCGGCACCTCGACGACGACACTGTCGAAGGGATTCGGCGGCCTCTCCCTCGAAGGCGACGGCGCACAGATAGAATTGCGTGCGTCCTGGACGCCAGAGGGCCCGTTCCGACCGCACGTCGAAGCATGGGCTGAACTGGTCGGAATGCTGGCGGGACTTCCGCCCGGCTCCGAAGGCATCGCCGTCATCGGGGCGCGAAAGGTGGCACGTGACTGACTACGCCGTGATCTCGGAGACCGAGGAGTTCCTCGAGGCCTGCGTCGCACTCTCCGAGGGCACCGGCCCGGTGGCCGTCGACGTGGAGCGTGCCTCCGGATTCCGCTACTCGCAGCGCGCCTATCTGGTGCAGGTGTTCCGCCGCGGTGCCGGTGTCTTCCTCTTCGATCCCCCGGCGATCGGCGACTTCTCGCCGCTCCAGGATGCGATCGGTGATGCCGAGTGGGTCTTTCACGCGGCCAGCCAGGATCTGCCATCGCTGCGCGAACTCGGGCTCGAGCCCGCGACGATCTTCGACACCGAACTCGCGTCCCGACTGCTCGGTCACGAGCGCGTCGGTCTCGGCGCCGTCGTCGAAGACACCCTCGGCATCGTGCTGAAGAAGGAGCACTCGGCGGCCGATTGGTCGACCCGCCCGCTCCCGGCGGCGTGGCTCGAGTACGCCGCGCTCGACGTGCTGCACCTGATCGATGTCGAGGACGTCCTCATCGCCGAGCTGGCCGAGCAGGGGAAGAGCGAGTTCGCCGCCGAGGAGTTCGCGGCCACTCTCGCCCGAGCGCCGAAGCCCCCGCGAGAGGACCCCTGGCGGCGTCTGAGCGGGTTGCATCAGGTACGCGGCGCGCGGAACCTCGCTGTCGCCCGCGAGCTGTGGCGCGCCCGCGAGGCCTTCGCCCAGGAGCAGGACGTCTCCCCCGGCCGCCTCGTTCCGGATCGATCGCTCGTCGCGGCAGTGCTCGCGAATCCGCAGAGCAAGTCCGCACTCGCGGGCAACAAGGAGTTCCAGGGGCGCGCGAGCCGGACACAGATCGACCGCTGGTGGCAGGCGATCGTCGAGGGCCGCGCATCCGACGAGCTGCCGCGCGAAAGGGTACCCAGCGATGCCCTGCCCCCGCCTCGGGCGTGGGCGGATCGCAACCCCGAGGCGGATGCGCGACTCAAGGCCGCCCGCCCCGTCGTCGAGGCCGTCGCCGAGTCGCTCGGCATGCCCACGGAGAACCTGCTGACGCCCGACTTCCTCCGGCGCGTCGCCTGGGAACCGGCTGGATCGGATGCCGAGGCGATCGCAGCGGCGCTCACAGCTCTCGGCGCACGACCGTGGCAGATTGCACAGACCGCACAGAAGATCGCTGATGCCTTTGTAGAAGCGGCGCAAACGGCGGACGAGACGCCGTCAACGGCTTCGTAGGTTCGATCCAACCGATTCCTCCGGGTACCGCGGCATTCCTAGACTGAGTGAACCGCACCTAACTTGGAGGCAGAGTGGCCGAGATCTCGGACGTCTTCTTCGTCGATGGAGTACGCACCCCCTTCGGGCGCGCCGGCGAAAAGGGCATGTACTGGAACACCCGTGCTGATGACCTCGCCGTGAAGGCGACCATCGGACTCATGGAGCGCAATGCGGCGGTCCCGGCCGATCGCATCGACGACGTCGCGATCGCCGCGACCTCTCAGACGGGCGACCAGGGGCTCACCCTCGGTCGGTCGGTGGCGATCCTGGCCGGGCTCCCGCAGACGGTGCCAGGACTCGCGGTGGAGCGCATGTGCGCGGGCGCCATGACGAGCGTCACCACGATGGGCGCCTCGATCGGCGTGGGCATGTACGACTTCGCCCTCGCAGGCGGCGTCGAGCACATGGGCCACCACCCCATCGGCGGCAATGCCGATCCGAACCCGCGCTTCGTCGCGGAGAAGATGGTAGACCCGGGTGCGCTGAACATGGGCGTCACCGCCGAGCGCATCTTCGACCGTTTCCCGCACCTCACCAAGGAGCGCTCCGACCGCTTCGGCATGCTGAGCCAGCACAAGGTGCAGGCCGCATACGACGCGGGGAAGATCCAGCCCGATCTCGTGTCCGTCGCGATCAAGGACGCCGACGGCGCGTGGGGCCTCGCCACCGAGGACGAGGGTCGCCGCCCGCAGACCACGATGGAGGACCTCGCTGGACTCAAGACGCCGTTCCGCCCGCACGGACGCGTGACGGCCGGCACGTCGTCTCCCCTCACCGACGGTGCGACGATGTCGCTGCTCGCCGGTGGCGGAGCGGTGAAGGAGTTCGGACTCGCACCGAAGATGCGCATGGTCTCGTTCGCCTTCGCGGGCGTGCAGCCGGAGATCATGGGCATCGGACCGATCCCCTCGACGGAGAAGGCCCTCAAGAAGGCCGGGCTCACGATCGATGACATCGGTCTGTTCGAGCTCAACGAGGCATTCGCGATCCAGGTGATCTCGCTTCTCGACCACTTCGGCATCGCCGACGACGACCCCCGGGTCAACCAGTGGGGCGGCGCGATCGCTCTCGGGCATCCGCTCGCGGCATCCGGTGTCCGTCTCATGATCCAGCTCGCCGCGCAGTTCGCCGAGCGTCCCGATGTCCGCTACGGTCTCACGGCCATGTGCGTCGGGCTCGGCCAGGGCGGCTCCGTCATCTGGGAGAACCCGCACTTCGACGGGAAAAAGAGGAAGTGACCGCGATGACCGATTACGACACCATCGACTTCTCCCCGATCCAGGCGCTCACCGAGGGCGAGGTCATCACGAACTCCCCCGTTCGCGACATCCGCCTCGCCTCCGGCAAGGTCCTCTCGCTCATCACGCTCGACAACGGGCGCGACCACACTCGACCGAACACTCTCGGGCCCGCGACGCTCACCGCGCTCGGCGAGACCCTGGATGCACTCAGTGCCCGCGCCGCCGCCGGAGAGATCCAGGCCGTCGGCATCACGGGCAAGCAGTACATCCTCGCGGCGGGCGCCGACCTCTCGGACATCAGCAAGGTCGGGTCCCGGGACAACGCGCGGCTGATCGCGCAGCTCGGCCACAAGGTCCTGGGCAAGCTGGGCGACCTCGGAGTCCCCTCCTTCGCCTTCGTGAACGGCCTGGCCCTCGGCGGCGGCCTGGAGATCGCGCTCAACAGCAGCTATCGCACGGTCGATGCCTCGGCCGCGGCGGTGGCCCTGCCCGAGGTGTTCCTCGGTATCATCCCCGGCTGGGGCGGCGCGTACCTGCTGCCGAACCTCATCGGCATCGAGAACGCCCTCGAGGTGGTCATCTCGAACCCGTTGAAGCAGAATCGGATGCTGAAGCCGCAGCAGGCGTTCGACCTCGGCATCTTCGACGCGATCTTCCCGGCGGCGAACTACCTCGAGAACTCGCTCGCCTGGGCGGACTCCGTTCTCGGCGGCCGGAAGGTCGAGCGGAAGAACGAGCCGGGCAAACTCGAGCGCCTGACGAAGTGGCCCATCGCGATCAAGATGGCCCGGGGCATGCTCGAGTCCAAGATCGGCACGGTTCCGAAGTCGCCCTACGCGGCGCTGGAGCTGCTCGACAAGGCCAGGAGCGGCACGAAGGCCGAGGGCTTCGCCCGCGAAGACGAGGCACTCGCCGAACTCGTCACGGGAGACCAGTTCGCGGCGTCGATGTACGCTTTCGATCTCGTCCAGAAGCGCGCCAAGCGCCCCGTCGGCGCTCCGGACAAGGCCCTCGCGAAGAAGGTCACCAAGGTCGGCATCATCGGAGCGGGTCTCATGGCCAGCCAGTTCGCGCTGCTGTTCGTGCGCAAGCTGCAGGTGCCCGTGCTCATCACCGACCTCGACCAGGCGCGCGTCGACAAGGGCGTCGCGTACATCCACGAGGAGATCGGCAAGCTGCAGGAGAAGGGCCGAATCGACGCGGACACGGCGAACAAGCTGCGCGCGCTCGTCACGGGGACCACCGACAAGAGCCTCTACGCCGACTGCGACTTCGTGATCGAGGCGGTCTTCGAGGAGGTCGGCGTCAAGCAGCAGGTGTTCGGCGAGATCGAGCAGATCATCGCCGAGGACGCGATCCTCGCGACGAACACGTCGTCGCTGTCGGTCGAGGAGATCGGTTCGAAGCTCGCGCACCCGGAGCGCCTGGTCGGCTTCCACTTCTTCAACCCCGTCGCTGTGATGCCTCTGATCGAGATCGTGAAGACGCCGACGACCACAGATGCAGCGCTGTCGACGGCCTTCGTGGTCGCGAAGGGACTGGGCAAGAACGCGGTGCTCACCGCCGACGCGCCGGGTTTCGTCGTGAACCGGCTGCTGGCCAAGGTCATGGGCGAGGCCGCCCGGGCGGTCTACGAGGGCACGCCCGTCGCAGATGTCGAGAAGGCGTTCGCTCCGCTCGGACTGCCTATGGGGCCGTTCCAGCTCATCGATCTGGTCGGTTGGAAGGTCGCCGCTCACGTGCAGGACACCATGGTGCACGCGTTCCCGGACCGCTTCTACGCGAATGAGAACTTCCACGAGCTCGCTGCGCTGGACTCGGTCGTCGAGAAGGACAAGGGCGGGCGCGTCACCGGTTGGACCAAGCAGGCGGAGAAGGTCGTCAAGTCGGCGGTCGGCAAGAGCCCGGCTTCCGCGGCGACGATCCTGCAGCGTGTGCAGGACGGACTCGCGACCGAGATCAAGCTGATGCTGGATGAGGGAGTCGTCCCCGAGGTCGAGGACATCGATCTGTGCCTCATCCTCGGAGCCGGCTGGCCGTTCATCGACGGCGGTGCATCGCCGTACCTCGATCGCGAAGGCGCATCGGAGCGTGCCTTCGGAGGCGCCTTCCACACGCCGCAGATCCGAGGGGTCGAGCAGCGCTGATCTGATCTGCCGCAGGGGCCGTGCGCGATGCACGGCCCCTGCGGCATGTCTCGACACCTCGGCTGACGCCGCCGTTGCCCTCACGAGAACAGGTCAACCGCGTCGGCACAGGAGATCCTCACGTGGGGTGGTCCGCGTGTCGTGGAGTTGGTCCCTGTTCCTTTCGTGTCAGGCCGCGTTCGCGGCGGGTTGTGTGGTGAGCCGGGTCAGGGTCTCGGCGGGTGTCGTGTAGCCGAGGCTCTGGTGCCGG
>NZ_JBJDRJ010000030.1:0-51621 GCF_044987415.1 Microbacterium sp. ZW T5_45
CTTCTGCCGACTCAAGCAATGGCGAGGCCTGGCAACGCGATACGACAAACTCGCCATCGTCTACCGAGCCGCCGTCGTCCTCAACGCCGTCATCGCCTGGCTACACCATTTAGGAGACACGCCCTAGGTGCGTGACCTGAGTACGGATGACGGGGCATCTGCCGAGTCATCACACCAGGGGGACACTGATGAGAAGCACCGCACGCCGAGGGGCGCATATCCGGACGGCGACTGTCCGGACACGAATGAGTCGCATGTTGAGAGGGGTGCTGGCGCTCCTGCTCGCCGTACCCATGATGATGTTCAGCTCGATGCCGGCCATGGCGGCCGGGGGTTCACTGAACGTCTCCGTCGAGGCTGTGTCGGCCAACGTCGACTCCGGCGAAGGCGCCTCGTTCCGCGTGCAGTGGACGTGTTCCGGGGCCGGATCCTGTGATGGTTCGACCATCAGCGTGCCGGTGCCTGTGGGCGTCGTGCCGGCCGGCAGTCCGTCATCCGCGTTCCCCAGTGGTGTGCCACTGACCATCACTGGTCAGAGCGCCCTGCAGGTCGGCGGCGTCGATGTGCCGGGGGCGGCCGGTGTCACCGGTACCGCGCCGAACCAGACCATGGTCTGGACGTTCCCCGCAGTCGTGCCGACGGGCACCTCGGGCACCGTCTCTTTCACGCTGCTCGCGCCCAACTCCGTCACACCGGACGGAACGACGATCTCACCCGTGGCCACCTACGCCGCGACTGGTGCCACGACCGTGACCGACACCGCGACCGCGACGGTCGATTCCGCAGTCTCGCTGACGACGCGCAAGATGAAGGCAGCGCCGACGTCGGTCCCGTACGTCGATGAGCAGGTCACGTACTCGATCCTGGTGGGCTATGACGAGCAGATGCCGACCAATCAGTCGAGCACATTGTACGCACGGACGATGTTCGATGTCTGTTCGGATCTGGGTACTCAGGCGCTGCAGAACCTGAAAGTCGTCGACACGCTCGAGCCGGGCTCGGTCTTCGTGAGTGCGAATAACGGTGGGGTGTACGACTCCGCGACGCACACGATCACGTGGACCCTCGGTTCGTCCATCAACGACAGCGCACCGTACGCCTGCCGCCCGTACAACGCTGCAAGCATGTGGGTCGGTAGCGCGCTGCAGGCCACCGTCACCTACCCGAGCAGCGAATTCTCCGCCGACACGAGCCCGACCGCCGTCTCGAACAATGTGGTCGCGACAGCGAATCCGTGGGGCCAGGAGACCGTGCTGACCTCCGACGCGACGACTTCACATGCTCTTCGTGAAGGCAGCGCCGGTGCCACCGTCGCGAAGGAACCGGGCTACGACTGGGCCATCGGGAATCCGCTGTATCGAGAAGTGCCCACGGGTGATAATTACGTCTACAGCTTCGTCGCGACGTCGGCGAAGTCTGTCGGGGGCACTTGGAGCCTCACCGACATGATGCCGTGTTCGCTCACTTCTCCTACCGACGTCAACGACACCGACTGCGCGACGCCCACATTCACCGACCTGCAGTTCTCGGCAGACGGCTACATTCCTGCGTTTGCGGTGAACTGGACCACGAACACAGGTACGACGGGCTCGTGCGCGATCGCCGCGGGCACGTCCGTGAGCGACAACACGAAGCGGTTCTGCGACAACACGAACGGTTCCACACCGACGCCGGTCCCGGCAGGGGAGTGGATCACGAAGATCCAGGTCGACGCTCCGATTCCGATCTTCGGTGGGGGACGTCTGTACATCCACGCCCGCCCGGCCGCCGATGTCCAGACCTCCAACGTCGACACGGTCTACACCAACCCGAACCTCGACGTGGAGCGCTCGGATGAGCACCCGTGGTACGTCACGGCGGAGAACTGCCCGGCGGAGAACATCATCCGCTTTTCCGATGGCACCGAGTATCTGCCTGACGCCACTCAGGATCGTACGGACAACGGTGGCATCTGCGGCTATCGCCAGATCATGACGAACCCGTTCCAGCTGCGACCGGTGAAGACCATGTATGACCCTTCCATCCCACCGGCATCCCGCCCGGCCGTACCTGCGGTCCAGACCGGTGACACTCTCACCGTCGATCTCGCGATCGAGCGCGACACCTGGTCGGGTGCGTCGGCGGCGCAGATCGCCGCGTCGACGTTCACACCCACTGTGACCGAGTACCTGGCGAGCAACCTGGCCATGGTGGACGGTTCGCTGGAGATCGTGCCGAGCGCCCCGAGCAGCCAGGCCTTCGTCACGGCGCTGGGTGCACCGCACGTCGAGACCGAGCCGGTGAGCTTCTTCGGCGAGCCGCGCACGAAGGTCACGATCACCTTCCCCGATGCCGAGATCACGTCATCGGCGACCATGAACCGCACGGCGCTCGCGCGGTTCCAGGTGCGGGTGAACCCGGGTGTGCCCGCGGCGACCTACAACAACTCGTACCTGCTGACCGGTGAAGAGGGCGGCGTGGGCGTAGACGACACCTACCTCGTCTGCGCGACCGGAACCATGGTGGATGCGAACCTCAACCTCACCACCGACCGGTCGCTGGCGATCGGATGCCGTGCGGACGCGCGATACACGGTGCTCCCGGTTCCCGGGGTGACCACGAGCAAGTCCGTCGAGGGAACGTACGATGACGCTCCGGTGGAAGCACCCGGCGTCGGCACGACGAACATCGGCGGCGCAGCCGGCTACGACATCCGCGTGCAGAACTCGGGGTCCGTCGACATCCGCGATGTCGTCGCGTACGACCTGCTGCCCCGCATCGGTGACACGCTGGTGCTCCCCGGTGGCGCAGCACGTGAGTCGGAGTTCCCCGTTCGTCTGACCGGACCCGTCGCGGCGCCGACCGGGGCGGCCGTGCAGTACAGCACCAGCACCAACCCGTGCCGCGGCGACCTCGCCGGAGGCGGCGGTGGCGCGGTGAACAGTGCACCTGCGGGCTGTGTCGACGACTGGTCGGCGACGCCGCCCGGCGGTGACTACGCCGCGGTGACGGGACTGCGCATCGACTTCGGTGCCAGGGTGTTCGTCGCCGGTGAGACCGAGGTCGTCTCGGTCGACGTGAGGGCCGACGGGCCGAACGAGACGGCTTCGGCCGCGCTCGACGGCATCGCCTGGAACAACACGGCCGTCTTCGGACGTGAGGCATCCTCGGGCACGGCGATCCTGCCGACCGAGGCGTCGCCCGTCGGGCTGCAGGTGCTTCCTGATGTCGCCTGGGAGAAGATCGACGGCGACTCCGGGCAGGCGCTCGCGGGTTCGGAATGGGAGCTCTCCCCGGTCCTGGCCGACGGAGAGGAGATGCCCGAGGGCTTCCCGCTGGCGGTCACCGACTGTACCGGTGCTCCGTGCACCGGCGTCGACCAGAACGCGACCGTTGGAGAGTTCCTGCTCACGGGTGTGCCGTGGGGTGAGTACGAGCTCACGGAGACGGCCGCACCGGCCGGCTACCTGCTGCTGACCGATCCGATCGCCGTCGACGTGAATGCCGCCGACGTGGATCGCGACACGTTCGTACTCGACCTCGGGGCGATCGAGAACATCCGTCCGGTCGGAGAGTGGACGATGTCGAAGTCCTCTGATCCGGCATCCGGAACGGTCGTGCTTCCCGGCTCCACCATCACCTACACGCTCACGGCGGTGAACGACTCCGAATACCCCGTCGACGACGTGGTCATCACGGACGACCTCAGCGACGTGCTCGACGATGCCTCGTTCGGATCGTTCACGAACGACGACGGCGGTCTCGCAGAGCGCGTCGGCGACATCCTCACCTGGAACGTGGGCACCCTGGCCGAGAACTCGACCAGAGTCGTCACCTACACGGTCACGGTGAACGAGGACGCGCTCGGAGTCACCCTCCGGAACGTGGCCACGGGCGAGGGTGAAACCCCGCCGGAGGAGTGCCAGCCGGAAGAGCCGTGCACCACGGAGCACACGACTCCGGCGGAGTGGTCGATGTCGAAGACCTCTGACCCGGCTTCGGGAACGGTGGTTCTTCCAGGTTCGACGATCACGTACACGCTCACCGCGGTGAACGCGACGGAGGGGGATGTGTCTGACGTGGTGATCACGGATGACCTCTCCGAGGTGCTCGCGCACGCCGACTTCGGCTCGTTCACGAACGACGATGCCGGTCTCGCCGCACTCTCGGGTGAGACCATCACCTGGAACGTGGGCACGCTGGCCGCGAACACGGTACGCACGGTGACCTACACGGTGACCGTGCATGGGGACGCCCTCGGCGTCACCATCCGCAACGCCGCGACGGGCGAGGGAGAGACCCCGCCGACGGACTGCACGCCCGAGGAGCCGTGCGTCACCGAGAACCCGACTCCAGGGGAGTGGACGCTCGCAAAGACGTCCGATCCTGCATCCGGCACTGAGGTCGCCACCGGCTCTACGATCTCGTACACCCTGACGGCGTCGAACGACACCGACTACGCGGTGAACGATGTCGTGGTGTCGGATGACCTGAGCGACGTGCTCGATGACGCCTCGTTCGGGGAGTTCACGAACGACGACGACGGACGTGCGACGCGCTCGGGTGACACGATCACCTGGAACGTGGGCACGATCGCACCGAACAGCTCGGTGTCGGTCACCTACACGGTCGTCGTGGGGAGCGAGGCATTCGATGCCACGATCCGCAACGTCGTCACCGGTTCCGGCGAAGTGCCGCCCACGGACTGCACTGTCGATGACCCCTGCAGCACCGAGCACACGACGCCGCCGGCGCCTGTGGTGCCTCCGGTGACGCCGCCGTCCACCCCGCTGGCGACGACCGGAGGAACGATCCCGCTGATCGCCGTGACGGTCGCACTATCTCTGCTCATCGGCGGTTCGGTGCTGCTGATCGCACGCCGCCGCAAGGCGCAGGTGGGCTGAGCCGCAGCGACGACGAAGTGAAGAA
Organism: Microbacterium sp. ZW T5_45; assembly: GCF_044987415.1. NCBI lineage: Bacteria > Bacillati > Actinomycetota > Actinomycetes > Micrococcales > Microbacteriaceae > Microbacterium > Microbacterium sp. ZW T5_45. The sequence continues at coordinate 4,909 of NZ_JBJDRJ010000030.1, forward strand.
GGCTCCGAGCGTCCGCTCGGAGCCTTCTTCCGTTCCAGGGGCTTCGGCGTCGCCTCTCGCGATCCGGGTCAGTATTCGCGCACCCGGTGTCCGGGCATCGTCGACGCGCGGGGGCCGAAGGGCCGCCGACCGAGGCCCCAGACGAGCAGTCCGCAGAGCGCGAAGACGGCGCCGAGAACAGCGGATGCCGTCCATCCCAGAGCGGAGTACATCGCTGTCGTGGTGGTCGCGCCGAGCCCGGATCCGAGGGAGTAGAAGATCATGTAGCCGGCGATGGTGCTGCTGGTGCGATCCGGGTGGGCGGCGGTGAGCAGGCTCTGATTGCTCACGTGCACGGCCTGCACGGCGAAGTCCAGGACGACGACGCCGATGACCACCCACCAGAGCGACCAGCCGGCCTGACCGAGAGCGAACCACGACACCGCCAGCAGTGCGAGGGCTCCGCCGGTCACGGGCCGCGCCCTTCCGGCATCCGCCCACCTTCCGGCGCGTGCCGCACCGATGGCGCCCGCGAGTCCGGCGATGCCGAAGAGTCCGATCTCCCCCGTGCTGAGGCGCCACGGATCCGCGGCCAGGGGCAAAGCGAGGCCGCTCCAGAGTGCGCCGAACGAGGCGAAGAGAAAGAAGGCGATGAACCCGCGAGAGAGGAACAGCGGCTCGCGCACGAGACCACCGAGTGACCTCCATACGTCGCGGTAACGCGTGCCGACGGCCACGCGATCCGGCGGCAGGCACGTGATCACGACGATGCTCAGCGCGACGAGCAGCAGGACGAGCACGAGATAGACACTCCGCCATCCGTACAGATCGGCGAGGACGCCCGCCGCCACTCTGGCGCCGAGGATGCCGATGATGACCCCCGATGTGACGGATCCGAGAGTGCGACCGCGCTCGTTCGGCGTCGACAGATCGGCGGCGAACGCGACGGCGGACTGCACAGCGACCGCGAACAGGCCCATGGCGGCGAGGCCGATGAGCAGCATCCAGGACGTCGATGAGAATGCGACGACCAGAGTGCTGATCGCCGCGAGGAGCAACTGTGCGGCTATGAGCCTGCGCCTGTCGAGCAGGTCGCCCAGCGGCACGACGACGGCAAGGCCGACCACATATCCGATCTGGCCCGCCGCGACGATCCAGCCGAGATCGGAGTCGGGGATGCCGAGATCACGGCCGATCTGACCGAGCACCGGCTGAGCGACGTAGATCGTCGCGACGGCCACCGTGCAGACGGTCGCCAGGAGCAGTCGTCGGCCGTGTGTCATGGGATCCTCCGGATAATGAGTTGCAAATTGCAACCAAAAGGACCGTACGTCATAATGGTTGCAATCCGCAACTCATGAGGAGGGGATATGGATCTCACGGCAGACGACATCACCTGGACCGATCCCACCTGTCCGGTGGCGCGGATACTCGATCTCGTGGGTGATCGCTGGTCACTGCTGATCGTGAGAGACGCGATGGACGGCGCGCGCTCGTTCACCGACTTCGTGCAGCGCACAGGGGTCGCTCGCAACATCCTCACCGAGCGCCTGCGACGGCTGACGGAACACGGCATCCTCGAGCGAGTTCCGGCGACGACGGGGCGCCGCCAGGTCTACGCGCTCACGGAGGTGGGGCGAGACCTCTTCCCGGTGGTCGTGGCGATGCGGCAATGGGGCGAGAGGCACGCATTCCGCGACGGGGAGCCTCGATCGGTCCTCGTCGACCGGACCGGAGCTTCCGTCGCCACGATCTGGCCGGTCGACTCCCGGGGGGATCGTGTGGACGTCGACTCGACCGAGGTCGTGCATCCCCGCTGAGTCGCGGCCGCAAGAGGTGCGGATCCATCCACAGCTGTGGATCGATTTGTTAACAACTTTGGCGTCCTAGGAAGAACCAGGGCGTCCGGGCGGGATCCTGATTCGAGAGACCTAGAAAGTGATCTCCTCCTGGCCGCAGGTCTTCGTCACGACGTTGAGGGCCCGAAGCCAGGTCTCGTCCTGGGTCTCCGACCACTCGATCTCGGTGCGCAGCATCCCGGTCATGGTCGTGGTCTCCTCGGCGGCGTTCTCCAGCGCCGCCTGCAGACCGGAATCGGTGGCCTTGGCAGCGGCCGCGGTGATCGCTGTGGACAGGTCTTCGGTCACGTCGGCGTAGGCATCGCTCGAGTCACCGGCAGCGGTGGCGGCCGGGATGAAGGCGTCGGTGGCGACCAGGAAGTCGGAGCATCCGGCGAGATCGGAGCCGCTTGATCCACCGCCCGGCGTCGGCAGGCATCCGCTCAGCACAAGGGCCGCACCTGAGGCGATCAGCAGGGTGGACACGACTCGTCTCATACGCATACCTCCAATCTAAGCTCCCGCTCCCGGACGGATGCCGTTTGGTCCTGCGCTTCGGAGGAGATCGGCACTCGGGAGGGGCTCAGGGCGGGTATCTCCCTCTGAAGCGCAGATCCCCTCCGAAGTGCAGGGGCTGAAGTGCGGGCGAGTGCCGAGTGCGGGCGGGCCCCGCGTCTCAGGACCGCCCGAGGAACCTTTGCCTGGTCACGGCATCCGTCGCCGTGTATACGACCAGCTGGATGTCGGTCTGATCCGAGGGACGCATCTGATGGTGCTCGAAGACGAGCCGGCCGAGAGTCGGATGCTGGAACACGCGCTCGCGCGACTCGAAGCCGCGCACGCCATGGCTCTCCCAGCGCTCGCGGAAGTCGGGACTCGACTCCAGGAGCCTGCCCACGAGGTCGCGGTACCGGGGGTCGCCGAGTCGAGGGCCGGCCTCCGCGCGGAACTCGGCGAGGAAGCGGCGGCTCGTGTCGTCCCAGTCGTCGAGCAGCGCGCGCACCGCCGGATCCATGAAGATCAGCCAGAGCAGGTTGCGCTGTTCGGCGATCGCCGTCGCGACGTTCGGGTAGAGCGCCTCGTAGGCACTGTTCCAGCCGGCGATGCCCCAATCGGGTGCGAGCGCATAGGCGGGATGCTCGTCGAGCGCATCGAGGAAGCGCTGCACGTGCGGGGGAGCGGTCTCGACCGCCTCCCCGCCACCCGGGCGGCTCGGGGCGAACCCTGCGAGCGTGAGCACGTAGTCGTGCTCGGTCACGGTGAGATGGAGAGCTGTGGCCACGGCATCCAGCACCTGACGCGACGGGTTGATGTCACGCCCCTGCTCGAGCCACGTGTACCAGGTCACGCTCACGCCGGAGAGGTAGGAGATCTCCTCGCGGCGCAGACCGACCGTGCGGCCGCGCCCCGCGGGAGGGAGCCCGTAGGCCACGCGATCGAGCTGCTCGCGACGGGCCCGCAGGAACGCGCCGAGCTCCTTGCGCTGCTGCTCGTTCGTGGCCACCCCATAAACCTAGTACTCCCACTACTAGTGTCAGCGCCGTCTTCGCATTGCGCGCGCGAACGGGCACAGTGGAACGATGCCTACCCCTCTTCGCTCACGCACGGTCACCCACGGGCGCAATGCCGCCGGAGCCCGCGCCCTCTTCCGCGCCGCCGGCGTCAACGCCGCCGACTTCGGCAAGCCGATGGTCGCCGTCGCGAACAGCTTCACCGAGTTCGTCCCCGGCCACACGCACCTGCAGCCGGTCGGCCGCATCGTCTCCGACGCGATCTCCGCCGCCGGCGGCATCCCTCGCGAGTTCAACACGATTGCGGTCGATGACGGCATCGCCATGGGCCACGGCGGCATGCTCTACTCGCTGCCCTCGCGCGACCTCATCGCCGATTCGGTCGAGTACATGGTCAACGCGCACCAGGCCGATGCTCTCGTCTGCATCTCGAACTGCGACAAGATCACCCCCGGCATGCTCATGGCGGCGCTCCGGCTGAACATCCCCACGGTCTTCGTCTCGGGTGGCCCGATGGAGTCGGGCCGCGCCACGCTCGTCGACGGCACGGTGAAGACGCTCGACCTCGTCGATGCGATCTCCGAGGCGGCGAACGACACCGTGTCGGATGCCGACATCCAGCGCATCGAGGAGAACGCCTGCCCGACCTGCGGCTCGTGCTCCGGCATGTTCACCGCCAACTCGATGAACTGCCTCGTCGAGGCGCTCGGCCTCGCACTCCCGGGCAACGGCTCGGTGCTCGCCACCCACACCGCCCGCCGTGCGCTCTACGAGAAGGCCGGCGAGGTCGCCGTGCAGATCACCAGGCGCTTCTACGACGAGGACGACACCTCGGTGCTGCCGCGCGAGGTCGCCGGTTTCAAGGCGTTCGAGAACGCCATGGCGCTCGACATCGCGATGGGTGGATCGACCAACACGATCCTGCACCTGCTCGCCGCCGCCCACGAGGCCGGCGTCGACTTCGGTCTCGACGAGATCGACGCGATCTCGCGCCGTGTGCCGTGTCTCGCGAAGATCGCCCCGAACCCCGCCTACGGCCGCATGTACTACATGGAGGACGTGCACCGCGCCGGCGGCATCCCGCGCATCCTCGGCGAGTTGCATCGTGCCGGTGCGCTCAACGAGGACGTCACCTCGATCCACTCGCCCTCGCTGACGACGTGGCTGGATGACTGGGACATCCGCGGCGGCAAGGTCTCTCCCGAGGCCGAGGACCTCTGGTACGCGGCCCCCGGTGGGGTGCGCTCTTCCAGCGCGTTCTCGCAGTCCGAGCGCTGGGCCGCGCTCGACACGGATGCCGAGAACGGCTGCATCCGCGATGCGGAGCACGCGTACTCGGTCGACGGCGGGCTCGCGGTGCTCCGCGGCAACATCGCCGTCGACGGCGCCGTCGTGAAGACCGCGGGCGTCGATCCGTCCATCCTCGTGTTCTCGGGACCGGCCGTGGTCTGCGAGTCGCAGGAGGAGGCCGTCGCGAAGATCCTCGGCAAGAAGGTCGTCCCCGGCGACGTCGTGGTGATCCGCTACGAGGGGCCGAAGGGCGGACCGGGCATGCAGGAGATGCTGCACCCGACGTCGTTCCTCAAGGGCCGCGGCCTCGGCAAGGTCTGCGCGCTGATCACCGACGGACGCTTCTCGGGCGGAACCTCGGGCCTGTCGATCGGACACGTCTCGCCCGAGGCGGCGAGCGGTGGCGTGATCGCCTTGGTCGAGGACGGGGACATCATCGACATCGACATCCCCACGCGCGGTCTCAGCCTACGGGTGGACGAGGCCGAGCTCGAGCGCCGTCGCGCGCAGCTCGTCGAGAACGGCGGATTCCGTCCGAAGGACCGTCAGCGCCAGGTCTCGCTGGCTCTGCGCTCGTACGCGACGATGGCGACCTCGGCCGACCGCGGCGCCGTGCGCGACGTCGAGGCCGTGGAGCGCGCGCTGCGCGAGCAGGAGCTGCGCGCGGCATCCGCTCTGGTCTGACTTCTGACCGGCGTCGCCCCGGCGTCGACGCCCCCGCCCGGCTCCGACGCCCCCGTTCGTTCACGTGAATGGGCGGGGGCCTCGGCGATCAGCGGGGGTCCCGACGGGTGGGCACCGCGGTCGCCGGTGCCTCGGCATCCGTCAGGGGATCCTCCGAGTGTCGGATCGAGCTCCGTCCGGTGCGAACAAGTGCAGGATCTCGACGGAGAGCCCGTCGGCCGGGCCGAACCAGTGCGGGATCGCGGCGTCGAACTCGACGCTGTCGCCCGGGTCGATCAGGTGCACCTCACCTCCGACGATCAGGCGCAGGCGTCCGGCGAGCACGTGGATCCACGCCTCACCGGGATGCGTCGCGAGCTGTTCTTCGCGCGGTCCGAGCACGTGCTTGAATGCCTGGACGCGACTCGGATGCCGGCTCAGAGGTACCGCCACACCTCCGGCTACCAGCCGCTGGGGTTCGAGATGCACGCGCGGATCTCCTGTCTCGGGAACAGCGATCAACGAATCGAGGGAGATCTCGAAGGCCCGGGCGAGCGGGATCAGTAGATCCAGTGTCGGCTGGCGATGTCCGGTCTCAAGCCGTGACAGGGTGCTGATCGAGAGTCCGGTCATCCTCGCGATGCCATCGAGCGAGAGTCCACGCGACCGTCGGAGGCGACGCAGGCGTGGCCCGATCGCCTCGAGGAGCTCCGCGGTCTTGGCATCCATTCCGTCAGTTTTGCAGATATCGCAAACCTGCTGGTCCCCTGCTCGAACACGTAGAGACGATGGTCTTCGCCACGGACGGGGCGAGGAGAGGACAATCATGAGGATGCTGCTGCTGGGCGCTCGCGGAGCGGTGGGACGCGTCGTGCGCCGGGATCTCGAGAAGCGAGGACACCTCGTGACGGCCACGAGTCGAAGCGAGACGGAGGATGTGCAGGTCGATCTCGGCGGTGATCTGAGTGCCCTCGCCGGCCTCGCTGGCGGATTCGACGCCGTGATCAACGCCTCGGGAATCGAGCGCGCCGACGTGGCTGTCGCAGTGGGGGAGACTCCCTTCATCGAGATCTCCGCCACGGGGGCGTACCTCGAAGCGCTGCGCCTGACTGCATCCGGTGGCGTCCTGCTCGGCGCGGGTCTCGCACCGGGCCTGAGCACGGTCCTCGCATCGTCGGTCGCGAACGGTGTAGACGATGTCGATGTGTTGATCATGCTCGGCAGCGGTGAACGGCACGGCCCGGCCGCCGTGGCGTGGACCGCAGGACTCGTCGGGACCGACCTGTACCGGCCAGCTGAGGGCGGTTCTGTTCGCAACCTCCGGGAGAGCCTGCGCGCCCCGGGTCCGAATGGGCGGGTGCGCCGATACCTGCGCGCGGACTTCCCTGATCATGTGCTGCTGAACGCGCCCGTGCGCTCGTACCTCGCTCTGGGCTCATCGCCGATGACCGCGGCGCTGGATCTGGTCGGACGGATGCCGGCGCTGCGCGGGCTGCTGACGTCCGCACCGCACTTCGGGTCGGACGCCTGGCACGTCGTCGCCCGCAACCGGCGGACGGAGGAGCGGCGGGAGGTGTCGGGGCAGGGGCAATCGGAGGCGACGGGTCGGCTCACCGCTCTGGCCACCGAGCGTCTGGTGGAGTCCGGAACGACGGATGCAGTCACCATGGCCGACCTCATCACGCCGGAGGAGTGCACGGCGGTGCTTCGCCCTGTGTCCGGTCTCTCGGTCACCCCGGCGTCAGACCCACCCGGTCTCTGAGCGCCCTTCGTCTCGTCGCTGGCGCTCCTCGCTCAGGAACCGCGAAGCGGGAGCATCCGTGCGGAATGTCGGGTGAGAAGGCGGGATGTCGGCTCAGAACGCGCTTTCTCACCCGACACTCGTGATCTCACCCGACAAAGCGCACGACGGATGCTCGACGCACAGCGTGAACGCGGATGCTCGACGCACAGCACTCGGTTCTCGAAAACCGTGCATCGGCGCCACGACCTCGGGGAGGCGCCGACCGCCTCTCGGGCGGACGCACGTGCGCAGACTCAGCGCGGGGAGGTCGCAGAACTCGAACCCCGCACGACCAACCGCATCGGCAGCACGACCTTCTCGACGGCGCCTGAGCGATCGGCCAGACGCCGGACCGCGAGCCGAGCGGCCCGCCGCCCGAGCTCCTCGATGTCGCCGCAGACCACCGTGACGCCCAGCACCTGCGCCCACTCGGGATCATCGAACCCGATCACCGCCGGTGGAGCATCCGATCCGGCGATCTCCTCCATCACACCGAGCAGGATGCGGTTGTTCCCCGCGACGATCGCCGTGGGCGGATCCTCGAGCGCCAGCAGTTCGCGCACGCAGGCCCGTGACGAGGCGACGTCGTGGGCGTCCGTGCGCAGCAGTTCCCGCCAGGTCGACCCGGTCGGATCGAGCACGTCGCCCATGCCCGCCATGCGCTGCCGATACGTGGGCAGCCAGGCGTAGTCGCCGATGAACGCGATGCGGTCGTGGCCTCCGTCGATCAGGTGCCTGGCCGCGAGGCGTCCCCCGTCGCGATTGTCGAACACGACGGAATCGGCGTCGACGTCCTCGGCGGGCCGGTCGACGAACACGACGGGGATGCCGCGGGCCTGCAGGGCGGCGTAATCCCTGTGGTCCGGCATGGCCGACACCGTGATGACAGCCTTCGTCTGCCTGTCGGCGAGGTCGAGGGCGACGCGGCGCTCCTGCTCGGCGGACTCCCGCGAGTTCGTCACCGACAGGTGCATGCCGTGCGCTCGGATCTCGTCCTCGATCCCCTGGGCGAGCGCGGAGTAGAACGGGTTGGTGAAGTCGCCGGTGATCAGGCCGATCGAGTCGGCCAGGCGCCCGGAGGCCAGCAGACTCGCTGCGGAGTTGCGCTGGTAGTCGAGCTCCTTCGCAGCCGCGAGGACCAGTGCGAGCGTCTTCTCGCTCACATACGACTCTCCGCCCAGGGCGCGGGATGCCGTCTTGAGGCTGACCCCGGCACGCTCGGCCACCTGGGCGAGAGTCGTCCGGGTCGGCGGCGACGTCTCCGGTGCGTTCATCGTCCCCCTCCTTCGACCCCGGTCCGAGGTCGCTCTCATTATCGCGGTCGGTCGGGTGGGGATCCGTCCTTCCGTGCACGCATCGGCTGTGATAGCGTCCTTCTATTATGACAGCGCTGTCATTCGGATGCTGCGGAATTGCCGCACATCGACCGCGCATGACGACACACAGCAGTGGAGTTCAAGGAGCAACCATGACTGTTCCCATCCAGAGGGACATCCGACCACGCCGCAGAGGCTGGATCGCCGGAGGCATCGCGCTGGCGGTGATACTCGCGACCCTCACGCCTCTGCAGGCGTCGGCCGCAGGCGCGGCATCGTTCCGCTCGTCTTTCGAGACGGGCGACACCGCACCGGTCCTGGCCGGTGCAGGAACCCCCGTCAACGTGAGCGGCGACCGCTTCACGCCAGGCAGTGTGCTCGGCGGGGTTGCCGAGGTGACGGCATCCGCCCAGAACGCACCCGGCGAGGTCGCCGCCAATCTCGCCGACGGCGATGCGGGGTCGAAGTGGCTCGCCTTCGCGAACACGGGATGGGTGCAGTACCGGCTCGACACGGCCCAGCCCATGGTCCGCTACACGCTGACCTCCGGCAACGATGCGCAGGAACGCGACCCCAAGGACTTCCGCATCCAGGGGTCGAACGACGGCACGACCTGGACCACGGTCGACCAGCGCACGGGCGAGATGTTCGCCTCGCGCGGCGAGACCCGCAGCTTCACGCTGGCGACGCCGAGCCCCGCGTACACGTACTACCGGCTCGACGTGCAGGCCACCCGCGACCCCAGCAAGAACATCGTCCAGCTGGCTGGCTGGGAGCCCATCTCCGCTGATGGGGTGACTCCGCCGCCGTCCGACCTCTACCTCTCCGTCGGCTCCGGACCCAAGAGCTCCTACACGGCCAAGACCGGCGTCGGCTTCACCGGCGTCAAGGCGCTGCAGTACTCCGGCCGTCACCTCGCCGCGGGTCCTGCGAGCTCGACCACCGCGCTCTACGAAGACGTCGACGTCGCGGTCGAGGACGACACCGAGCTGTCGTACCTCGTCTTCCCGGTGCTCGACGGCGGGCAAACCTACGCGGCGACCTTCGTCGCGGTCGACCTGCGCTTCACCGACGGCACGACCCTGTCGACGACGGGTGCGGTCGACGCCAACGGCTATGGCGTGAGTGCGCGCGAGCAGGGGAGCTCGAACAGCCTGTGGCCCGATCAGTGGAACAAGATCTCCGTCGACCTGGGGCAGTTCGCCGGACGCACGGTCGAGGACATCCTCTTCACCTACGACCACCCCGGTGACGACGTGAAGGCCGTGGAGATCCCCTCCGGCGAGACCGCGTTCACGGGGTGGCTCGACGACGTGACGATCGCACCGGCCACCCCGCGCGACACCTCGGACGGCCTGGTCTCTTACGTCGACACCCGTCGCGGCACGAACTCCTCCGGCGGCTTCTCGCGCGGCAACAACTTCCCCGCGACCGCGTGGCCGAACGGCTTCAACTTCATCACCCCGATGACGAACGCCGACAATGCGGGCACGCTGTACAACTACCAGTCCGCGAACAACGCGCAGAACGTGCCGACCCTCAACGGCATCGGCATCTCGCACGAGCCGAGCATCTGGATGGGCGACCGCAACTCGCTCGCCGTGATGCCCGCGGCGACCGCGAACCCGAGCTCGTCGCTCGATGCGCGCAAGCTCGCCTTCCGCCACGAGAACGAGATCGCCCGCCCCGACCTCTACAGCGTCGCGTTCGACAACGGCATCACGACGGACGTGACCGCAACCGACCACGGCGTCGTCTACCGCTTCACCTTCGCGGGGAACGCGGGTTCCGTGATCGTCGACCAGCTCATCGAGCAGTCCAAGCTGACGATCTCGGGTGACACCGTCAGCGGATGGGTCGACGGCGGTTCCGGCTATCCCGGCCGCACCCGCATGTTCGTCTACGGCACGTTCGACCGCGCCCCCTCGGCATCCGGTCAGACCCCGCAGGGCAACCGCAGCTCCGCTCGCTACGCCGCATTCGACACCTCCAGCGACCGCTCGGTCGAGCTGCGCCTGACCACCTCCTTCATCTCGCAGGATCAGGCCCGGCACAACTACGACCTCGAGCTCGCCGGCGTCTCGTTCGAGCAGGCGCACGCCGCCGTGCAGGATGCCTGGAACGACCGCCTGGGCGTCGTGCACGACGTCGAGGGCGCGACCGACGCGCAGCTGGTGAACCTGTACTCGAGCCTGTACCGGCTGAACCTGTACCCCAACTCGCAGTTCGAGAACACGGGAACCGCGGCCGACCCGGTCTACAAGTACGCCAGCCCGGTGTCGCCCACCACCGGCGCCGCGACGGACACGACCACCAACGCGAAGATCGTCGACGGCAAGATCTACGTCAACAACGGCTTCTGGGACACCTACCGCACCGCCTGGCCGCTCTACTCGCTGCTCTACCCCGACGTCACCCAGGAACTGGTCGACGGCTTCGTGCAGCAGTACCGTGACGGCGGCTGGATCGCCCGCTGGTCCTCGCCCGGGTACGCCGACCTCATGACCGGCACGAGCTCAGACGTCGCGTTCGCCGAGGCGTACCTCGCCGGCGCCCTCGACACCGACACGGCGCTCGAGGCATACGACGCGGCGGTCAAGAACGCCACCGTGCTGCCCGCCTCCAACGCGGTGGGTCGCAAGGGACTCGCGCAGTCGATCTTCCTCGGGTACACCGAGGCCTCGACGCACGAGAGCGCATCGTGGGGTCTGGAGGGCTTCATCAACGACTTCGGCATCGCCGAGATGGCGAAGGCCCTCGCGGAGGACCCGGAGACCCCGGCCGCCCGCGTGGAGCAGCTGAAGGAGGAGGCCGTCTACTTCGAGGCCCGCGCCGAGCACTACGCCGAGATGTTCAATCCGGATGCCGGCACCTTCACCTCGCGCAACGCCGACGGCAGCTGGACCTCGGGTGCCGACTTCGACAAGAAGGCGTGGGGCGGTGCCTTCACCGAGGCCAGCGCGTGGACCTTCGGATACCACGCGCCGCATGACGTCGAAGGCCTCTCGGCTCTCTACGGCGGGCGCCAGGGACTCATCGACAACCTGCACGAGTTCCTCACGACCCGCGAGAAGGCCGACCACTCCGGCATCCACGAGGCCCGTGAGGCGCGCGACGTGCGCCTGGGAATGCTCGGCATGTCCAACCAGATCGCGCACCACATCCCGTACGTGCTCGCCGAAGCAGGCGACCCCTCGGGCGCGCAGGAGCTGATCCGCGACATCCAGGACCGTCTATTCGTCGGCTCCGACATCGGACAGGGCTACCCCGGCGATGAGGACAACGGCGAGTTCTCGGCCTGGTACGTCTTCTCGGCGCTCGGCTTCTACCCGCTGGAGGTCGGCTCGGGCGACTACACGATCGGCACGCCGCTCTTCGACAGCGCGACGCTGTCGATCGGCGACACCGATCTGGTCGTCGAGGCCGCCGGAGCATCCGAGGGCGCGGACTACGTCGCGGGCGTCAGCATCAACGGCACCCCGATCACCGACACCACGTTCGACGGAGACCTCGTCCGTGCCGGCGGCACTCTCGAGTTCACGATGAGCACGGACCCCTCGGAGTGGGGTGCGAAGGACCTCACCGCCCCGGTCGAGGCTCCGGTCGCTCTGGTCGATGCGACCAAGGCGGGCCGCGGCACGCTCGTCGCGACCGACGGCACCGCGGTCGGCGCCCTGAACGACGACAACATGAACTCGAAGACGACCTTCTCGGGCACCACGGCCGAGCTGGTCTGGTCGTCGACCTCGGGTCCGGTCTCGGTCGGGCAGTACACGCTGACGGATGCGGCGAAGGGCACTGCTCCGACGAGCTGGACGCTCTCGGGTTCCACCGACGGCACGACCTGGACCGAGCTCGACGCCCGCCAGGACGAGGCGTTCACGTGGGACACCCAGACCCGGCCGTTCTCGGTGCAGGGCTCGGGCGGCTTCACGAGCTTCAAGCTGTCTCTGACGACCACGGGCGCCGCGCTGTCGCTCTCGGAGATCGAGTTGTTCGCCACCGCGGCCGGAGCCGAGGGCCTGTCGATCACGCCCGCTTCCGAGCAGCGGGTCGCGGTCGACACGGCCTTCGCAGGACGCCTCGCCACGATCATCGGAGAGGAGACGGATGCCGCGGGCTACACGGTGACCGTCGACTATGGCGACGGAGCGGTGGACGCGGTCCTCACGAAGGACGACCTCGGCGGCTGGCAGGTGAGCGCACCGCGCACCTTCACCGCACCGGGTACCTACACGGCGTCGATCGTCGTGCGGGACTCGACCGGTGCCACGGCGTCCGCGTCGTCCACCGTCGTCGTCTACCGCGATGAGACGCTCGCGGGCAGCTTCGCCAACGTCTGCATCGGCGACCTCGACCGGACGGCCGCGAACTGCGACGACCAGGGCTACGGCTACTTCCGCGACAAACTGGCCGCCGACGGATTCGTGCAGGGTGAGACCCACCCGATCGGTGACACCGGCCTGACCTACGATCTGCCCGCGGTCGCCCCTGGCGCGCCGGACAACATCACGGGTGAGGGACAGACCGTCCGACTCGACCTCGGCACCGGCGCGACGCGGATCGCGTTCGTCGGCACCGCGACCGAGAAGGCCCGCCAGCCAGAGGCCGTGCTGCACTTCACGGACGGCACAGAGCAACGGGTGCAGATCTCCTTCGGCGACTGGGTCGGAGCCTCGGGCAACCCCGCCTTCGGCAACTCCGTGCTCGCGGTCTCGGAGGGACGTCTGTCCGGCACCTCGGCGGAGTCGTCGATCAAGAACACGGCGATCTACGCGACAGCGCCGATCGTGCTCGACCTGGACGCCGACGGCGCGCCGAAGGTGGTCGAGTCGCTGACCATGCCGCAGGAGGAGGGAACGCTCCGCCAGGGACGTGTGCATGTGTTCGCGATCGCCTCGGACGGCGACCGGTCGACGTCCAACTGGCTGACCGTGGAGGCGGCATCCGTCGGTGAGCAGATCACGGGCGAGGCGTTCGACGCGCAGCTCGCGACGGTCTCGGGTGCGGATGCAGCCGAGTCGAGCGCGGTCGTCAACTGGGGCGACGGTTCTCCGCTCACCACGGTCGAGGTCGTGGACGGCGCGGTGAACGCGGGTCACACGTATGCCGCAGCCGGCATGTACACCGTGACCGTGACGGCCGACGACGGAGCTCGCTCCGCTGACGCCTCCCTGGAGATCGCGGTCGTCGACCCGATGCCGGAGTACACGCCGACGATCACGGTCGATGCTGCGACGGCGCATGCCGGTGACACGATCCACGTCGCAGGCGAGGGCTTCGCCCCGGGCGAGAGCGTCTCGATCCGGATCGACGGCGAGGAGCCGGTGGTGGTCGAGGCCGACGAGAACGGCGTCGTGAGCGCAGAGGTGACTGTGCCGCGGGATGCCGTCGACGGCGAGCATCCGGTCATCGCGATCGGCAGCGTCTCGAACGTCGAGGCCCGCGCGCTCATCACGGTCGTGACCGAGCCGTCCGGTGCCGAGAGCACCACGACCGAGCTGTCGACCACGGCCACCGATGTCGTGGCGGGGGAGTCGGTGTCGCTGATCGCGACCGTCGCTCCGACGGAGGCCGCGGGTCAGGTCGAGTTCCTCGAGGGCGAGACGGTGGTCGGCACGGCACCTGTCTCGGGCGGCACCGCCGTCGCGGAGGTCCGCATCGAGACGGCGGGTGCGCACACCTTCGTGGCGCGGTTCTCGCCGACGGATGCCGAGGCCTTCCTCGAGTCGACGTCTGCGCCACTGACCATCGAGGTGCGGGACACCCCCGTGCTGGATGCCGAGATCGTCCTCGGTGCCACATCGGTGGTACAGGGCGGATCGCTCGAGGTGGTCGGTCGCGGATTCGGAGCGGGGGAGACGGTCTCGATCGTGCTGCACTCCGAGCCGGTCCACCTGACCGACGTGGTGGCCTCGACGGACGGATCGTTCCGCGTGGACGTCACGATCCCGGCGGATGCACCGGCCGGTGACCACACTGTGGTCGCGAGCGGAGCCACCACGGGCCTCTCCGATGAGGCTGCCCTGACGGTGACCGCTGCGGCGGTGACCGGCGGCGGTGACGGTCTCGCTGGAACGGGCGGCACGGTTCCCGTGGTGCTGGTCGGGCTGCTGCTCGCCCTGCTTGCGGCGGGCGGTGTCCTCGTGCTGAGGCGCAGGTCTCAGGCCTGAGCCTCGGTCACCCAGGGCGCCCCGTCTCCTCCTCCCCGGAGGCGGGGTGCCCTTCGTTCGTCTGGGCGTTTCGTCTCGTCGCTGCGCTCTTCGCTCGGCAACCGGGTGTCCGAGGCGCCGCGTACACTCGAGGAGTGCTGATCGGTCTCATGCGTCCCGTGGAAACGACGTCCGTCCGCGTCGAAGGCGCGAGCCTCGAAGAGATCCAGACGCTGCTCGAGTCCCACCGCCCCGCGGGCTTCGACCTGATCTCCTCGCCCGTCGAGATGATCAAGGGTGCCGCCGTGCTCAAGACCGAGGGGACCTTCGCACGTCGCGATCAGGTCACCGAGATCCAGGCCGACGACCTCGACGGACTGCACGCTCTGGTCCCCGAGGGCTGGCAGCTGCTTAGCGTACGCAGCGCCTGACGCCCGCACGTCACCGCCGACGGCGGACACCCTCCGCGAGCTCGTCGAGCGCGATGACCGTCGCATCCCAGCCCATGCAGGCATCCGTCACGCTCTGTCCGCGCACGAGTCCCGCAGGCCCCGCGTCCACGTCGAGCTTCTGCGCCCCGGCGACGAGGTTGCTCTCGATCATCACCCCGGCGATCGCCCGACCGTCGGTCGCGATCTGAGCGCCGAGCTCGGTGACGACCACCGACTGCCGCACGTGGTCCTTGCCGCTGTTGCCGTGGCTCGCGTCGATCACGAGCCGGTCGACGAGCCCGGCAGCGGCCAGCCGCTCCGAGGCGCGACGCACGTGCTCGGTGCCGTAGTTCGGCCCATCGGCGCCGCCGCGCAGGATCACCGACGTGTCGGGGTTGCCGGTCGTGGTCACCAGGCTCGCGCGTCCGTCGCCGCCGATGCCGAGGAAGGCCTGCGGAGCGGATGCTGCGGATGCGGCGTCGAATGCGACCTGAAGCCCTCCGTCGGTGCCGTTCTTGAAACCGATCGGCATCGAGAGGCCCGATGCGAGCTGGCGGTGGATCTGGCTCTCGGTGGTCCGAGCGCCGATCGCGCCCCAACTGATCAGGTCGGCCGTGTACTGCGGGCTGATCGGCTCGAGGAACTCCGTCGCCGTCGGCATCCCGAGCGCGGTCACATCGCGCAGGAACGACCGAGCCATGCGCAGGCCGGCCTCGATGTCGTGCGAACCATCGAGGTGCGGGTCGTTGATCAGTCCTTTCCACCCGACGGTCGTGCGCGGCTTCTCGAAGTACGTGCGCATCACGACCAGCAGGTCGTCGCGGTGCTTCTCCGCCTCACGGACCAGCCGGCCCGCGTACTCCAGACCGGCATCGGGGTCATGGATCGAGCACGGACCGACGACGACCAGCAGACGGTCGTCCTCGCCGTTCATGATCCGGCGGATGTCGTCACGGGTGTGGGCGACGAGCGCGGCGCGCTCCTCGCCCACCGGGAGTTCGGCGGCGACCTCGGAGGGCGACGGAATCGTGGTGAAGCCCGCGACGTGCAGGTCGGCGGTGGCGTCGATGGTGTTCATGTGTCCTGTCCTGTCGGACGGCGGACCCGGTGCAGAGCCCGCCGAAACGGCGAAGGGCAGAGCGGATGCTCTGCCCTGTCGGCTCTGAAGGTGTCGGTACGCGTCAGTGTCGCGACGGCCCCTCCAGAGCCGACTCGAAATACGCATACCAACGGGTCATGCAGACGACCCTACCGCACCGTGCGGCCTCAGCCGGCCGCGAGACGGACGCGTTCGCTGAGGAAGGCGCGGTTCGCGTCATCGAGCTCGAGCACGGCATACGCGGTCGGCCACAGTGTGCCGTCGTCGAGAGCCGCCGGCTGTTCGAACCCGAAAGTGCCGTAGCGGGTCTTGAACTTGCTGGCCGGCTGGAAGAAGCACAGCACCTTGCCCTCCTTGGCCCAGGCGGGCATTCCGTAGTACGTACGCGGCACGAGGTGCGGAGCGGCCTCGGTGACGAGCTCGTGCAGCCCCTCGGCGATCGCGCGATCCGCATCTGTGAGCTTCTCGAGCGAGGCCTTGAGGTCGGCCTCGCCCTCGGCGCGCACCTCTTCAGGCGACTTCTTCGCGCGCGAGCGCGCCGTCTTCTTCTCGGCCGCGGCGGCCTTCATGGCCTCGCGCTCTTCGTCGGTGAAGTTCTTGGTATCGGACATGGTGTCTCCTCGTCGGTGGTGCCTTCAGCCTAGAAACCTGCGAGAACCTGTGCTTCTCGATTCCTGATCGATCGTGACGCCCGCGTCACGACACACGGCGGCCGGCTCGTCGGCCAGGAGGCTAGGGTGTGACCCATGGACATGCGCGTCGCGGCATATGCCGTCGTCACCGATGATGACGACAGGCTTCTGCTCGCGCGCTGGACAGAGGGCCGACGATTGGCCTGGACGCTGCCGGGAGGCGGGCTGGAGCCAGGGGAAGCGCCAGAGGCGGCCGTGCGGCGCGAGGTGCGCGAAGAGACCGGCTACACGGTCGAGGTCGGCGAACTGCTCGGCATCCATTCGCGGGTCATCCCCGCGAGCCAGCGTGTGCAGGAGTCGTCCGTGCCGCTGCACACTCTTCGCATCGTCTATCGCGCGAAGGTCACCGGGGGAAAGCTGCGGTTCGAGACCGAGGGATCGACCGACCGGGCGGAGTGGTTCTCGTTGAGCGACGCGGCCGCTCTGCAGCGGGTCAAGCTCATCGACATCGCCCTGCGGATGGCCGGACTCCGCTGACCTTCTTCGATCCCTGAGCGAGCGCAGCGAGACGATGGTCTTGTGACGGGCGTTTTTCGTCACGAAGGGCGTGCGCCGAAGGCAGGCGCCGAAGCTCAGTTGCCGCGAGGTTCCTCGGGGACCGAGATGTCGGCCACGACCGCTCCGTACGCAGAGATGAGGTCGTCGGCGTCCACGAAAAGGCTGTAGCCGTGCGCACCGGCACCCATGGCGATGCGCTGGCCGACGATCGATTCGTCGGCGTACACGGGCCAGTCGGTCGTGCTGCCGATCGGCACGATCGTCCCCCGCTCGTAACCTGTCGCTGCGAGGGCCAGGTCCGGCTCGGGCAGACGCAGCTTGTTCACGCCCACGACAGCGCGCAGCTTGGGCCAGGAGATCGAACGACCACCCGGCACCAGCGCGAACAGATAGGTGTCGTCCGAGCGCTTGACGACGAGGGTCTTCACGATGCCGGAGGGATCGATGCCGAGCAGCGCGGCGGCCTCGACGAGGCTGTTCGCCTGCGGCCGCTCGCGGATCTCGATCTCGAGACCGCGAGCCGCCGCAGCATCCTTCACCCGGGAATGGGTGACGTCGTCGCTCACGCGTCGGGGGCAGTGAGCGGGTCGTCTGCGACCCAGAGCTCATCGTCCGCGCGCAGCGCCTGCCACGCGGCGTAGAGCACGCCGACCGCTGCCGCGGCACCGAGCACGATCGCGACGACCGAACCCAGGCCGAGGCCCTTCTTCTCGGGAACGATCACGCGTGCACGCGGCGCGCTCAGACCGTGGCGCTTGGCGTTCGCGACATCCCACGCGCTGAGCGCGGTGCCGACGACGCCGCCGACGATCGGGACGACCTTGTCGTCGACGACGTGCTTGCCGAAGCGCACGCCCTGGTCGACGACCGGGGCGACCCGGCGGTTGTACGTGTCCTGCACGACAGGGGCGACCTGCTCACGGCTGAAGTTGCCGAGCTGACGGCCGGCCTCACGAGCGACATCGGCGGCGTGGCCGACGAGCACCTGCTGGTTCTCCCAGAGCTGGGTCGCGTCGTCCTGAAGACGACGCAGTTCCTTCTTCCGCTTGCGGCTGAGGCTCACGATGCTCTCCTGTCCATTGGAGTACGGGTTCCCCATCTTGCCATGCGAGTCTGAACAGGGGGAGGGAATCGCCGGACCCTTGCGCGAGTTCGCCGAGCACGCTAGTCAGTCCTCTCCCTGAGAAGCTCTGCGAGAATACAGGCATGGTTCACGCTTCTCATGTCGCAACTCTGCACACCAACCACGGTGACATCGTCATCAACCTCTTCGGCGACCACGCTCCGAAGACGGTCGCGAACTTCGTCGGCCTCTCCGACGGCACCAAGGACTGGACGCACCCCGCCACCGGCAAGCCGGGCGAGGGTCCTCTCTACAAGGACGTCATCTTCCACCGCATCATCCCGAACTTCATGATCCAGGGCGGCGACCCCCTCGGACAGGGCGTCGGCGGCCCCGGCTACAACTTCAACGACGAGATCCACGGCGAGCTCAACTTCAACGAGCCCTACATCCTCGCGATGGCGAACGCCGGTCTGCGTCGCAACGCCATCACCGGTCAGGCCGAGGGCACCAACGGCTCGCAGTTCTTCATCACCACCGATCCGACCCCGTGGCTGCAGGGCAAGCACACGATCTTCGGCGAGGTCGCGGACGACGCCTCGAAGGCCGTCGTCGACAAGATCGCCTCGGTCCCCACGGCAGCGGGCGACCGCCCCATCGAGCCGGTCGTCCTCCAGTCGGTCGACATCGTCGCTGCCTGACACCCTTTCGAGCGAGCCGATCCGGATGACGAGCCCCGAGTTCACGAGCAATCGAGACAACTACTGCTATCGGCATCCGGATCGGCAGAGCTTCGTGCTCTGCCAGCGCTGCATGCGCACGATCTGCCCCGAGTGCCAGACCCAGGCCGCGGTGGGCGTGATCTGCCCCGAATGCATGAAGGCCGAGCGCAAGAACCGCACCCCCGCACAGAAGCGCGCCGCGCGCAGGTGGGGTCGCAGCAGCGGGGCTTCGGCGGTCGCGATCGGCAACGGTCGGGCTGGCCGGCCGCTGGTCACCTATGTGCTGCTGATCATCACCTCCTTCGTCAGCCTCGTGCAGATGATCCCGGGCTTCGGTCAAGCGCTCGAGAGTCAGTTGTTCTTCGCAGCGCCGTACATCATGCCGACCGTGTCGGTGTACCCGTTCGAGCCGTGGCGGTTGCTGACGGCGCTCTTGGTCCACGGCGGGTTCATCCATCTCGGCCTCAACATGCTCGCCCTGTGGATGCTCGGACAGATCCTCGAGCCGATGCTCGGTCGGGCGCGCTTCCTCGCGCTGTATCTGATCAGCGGCTTGGGCGGCTCCGTGATGGCGGCGTGCCTCGCACCGCTCACCGGAGTGCAGGGGGCATCCGGAGCCATCTTCGGTCTCATGGCGGCGCTCCTCATCATCGGTCGTCACATCGGCGCGAACGTCACGGGGATCCTCATCATCCTCGGCATCAACTTCGCGTTCGGCTTGTTCTCCGGCGGGATCTCCTGGCAGGCGCACCTCGGTGGTGTCGTCGTCGGCGCGCTCGTGTCGTTCCTCTTCACGCGGCTGCGGCGTCGCGAGCAGCGAGTGTGGCTCATCGTGTCGCTCGCCGGAGTGGTGATCCTGCTTCTGGCCGCCGCGTTCCTCATCCCCCCGCTGGTGGTCTTCTCCTTCTCCTGAGTTGTTAACAGAGTTGTTAAGACCTGTGAATAACACCCGTGTAATTCTCCCCAGGTGTGGAGAAGTCTGTGGATAACTCTGTGGTCACGCTGTGTAGAACCGGGGGAAAGCAGTGCAGAACCGGATGAAAACCGGGGACAACATGTGAAAAGGCCCCTCCGAGGAGGGGCCTTTTCGTGAAGAAGCGGATGCCGGTCAGCGCCAGCGTGTGGTCATCAGGAAGCCGATGAGGGCGATGCCGAGACCGATCGCGAGGTTCCAGTTGTCCAGCCCCGGAATCGGGAACTGCATGCCGGAGATGTAGAACACGAGGATCCAGACGAGGCCCAGCAGCATGAAGCCGATCATCAGCGGCTTGAACCACACCGCGTTGGGCGCGGCGTCGCCGTCGGCGCGCGTCACTTCGGTCTCTTCGATCTTGCGGTCTCGTGCCATGCCGACATTCTACCCATGACACCCGGTCCCACCGAGAGCGGTTTCCCGCGGTCGCGCGTACGCCCACTTCGCCGAGGCTCGGCCGGCCGCACCGGCGCCACGGCCTCAGCCGCCCGCCCGTCGCGCGACTCATAGGGCACTCACGGCGTGGGCGTTCAGAGCGCCGGGATAGGATCGGGCGCATGAGTGCATCCGTCGTCGCGGGGGAGCGACGCGTCCGTCATCGACGGCGCCGCTCGCGGGCCACCTTCACCAGCGTGCTCGGCGAACTCCTGCTCACCGCAGGTGTGCTGGTGCTGCTGTTCGTCGCCTGGCAGATGTGGATCGGCGACATCATCATCAGCGCGCAGAAGAACGACGAGGGTGCCTCGGTGTCGGAGGAGTGGGCGGATGCTCCGACCCCCGAGCTTCCGCCTCTCGTGCAGAACGACGACGGCACGACGACCTACGAGCCGGTGATTCCTGCGCATCCCGCCGAGCAGGAGCACATGGGTCAGATGCTGATCCCGCGCTTCGGCGCCGACTACAACAAGGGCATCTTCGGCGGCACCACCCGCTCCGGCACCCTCGACAACCTCGGCATCGGCGTCTACACCAACTCGAAGATGCCCGGCGAGGTCGGCAACTTCGCGATGGCCGGACACCGCACGACCTGGGGCAAGCCCTTCAACCAGCTCGACAAGCTCAAGGTCGGCGACGCCATCGTCGTCGAGACGCCGGACGGCTGGTTCACCTACCGGTTCCGCTCCCTCGAGTACGTCAAGCCCAGTCAGGTCGACGTGCTCGCCGACGTGCCGCAGATGCCGCAGGTCGAAACGGGGGAGCGGTACATCACCCTCACCGCCTGCTCGCCGCTGTACTCACTCGCAGAGCGCATCGTCGCCTACGGCGTCTACGAGAGCTTCACGCCGCGGGCCGAGGGTCCGCCCGATTCCCTGGCCCCTGTCGAACCCGCCAGCCCGTCCCTCTAAGGAGCATCCATGTACGCCGCAATCTGGCGCCTGCTGCCCGGTCCGTGGTGGGTCAAGCTGTTCATCGTGCTGGCTCTGGTCGCAGCCGTCCTCTACGGGCTGTTCTGGTACGTGTTCCCCTGGCTGAGCCCGATCATCAGCCCCGGTGAGGTCGACCTGGAATGACGCGCGTGCTCGTGGTCGACAACCACGACAGCTTCGTGCACACGCTGATCGGCTACCTGCGCGAGCTCGGCGCCGACGTCGATCTCGTCGAGTCCGATGCGATCGATGCCGCAGGTCTCGCCGCCCGCTATGCGCACTACGACGCGGTGATGGTCTCGCCCGGCCCCGGCACCCCCGTCGCAGCGGGGGCATCCGTCGACGCCGTGCGCGTGGCCGCGGAGGAGCGGATGCCGCTGCTGGGTGTGTGCCTCGGGCACCAGTGCATCGCGGAGGCCTTCGGTGCGCCGGTGACCGCGGCACCCGAGCTCATGCACGGCATGGTGTCACAGGTGTTCCACGACGGCTCGGCACTGTTCGACGGCATCCGCTCGCCCTTCGACGTGGGACGCTACCACTCGCTCGCCGTCGCCTCGTCTGACCTGCCCGACGAGCTCGTCGCGACCGCGCGGACCGAAACCGGAACGGTCATGGCCCTCGCTCACGTGAGCCTGCCGATCGTCGGAGTGCAGTTCCACCCCGAGAGCGTGCTCACCGAGGGCGGCTACCGGCTGCTCGCGAACTGGCTCGCGTCGGTGGGAGACGCGGATGCCGTCGCGCGGGCCGAGCGACTGCATCCGCTGACCGTGCGCTGAGCGGCGCTCACGCCTCGAACTGCCCTGCAAGTGTCGAGGGAGATGTGAACTTCTGCGGCCAATCCGGGCGATTCAGGCCGCAGAAGTTCACATAGGCCGCAGAACTTCAGGGCCCTCGAGGGTCGGCAGCGGCAGACCAGCCGCGCGGGCAGAGGATCAGCCGGCGGCGCCGGTGCAGAAGCGCAGCGCAATGGTCGCGCCGAGGTCGACGTCGCCGGGCGCCGACGACATCGACACCACGGTCGGCGGATCGGTGGCCGGGCAGTCGGCGAGCTCCTCACGGGTCGGGACGAGCCCGATCTCGGTGAGCTGCGCCTCGGCGGACTCGACCGTCCATCCGCTGACATCCGTGAGCGTCACCTTGCCACTGGCGACCACGAGGTTCACGACGGTGCGCGGAGCGACCTCGGACTCGGCGGTCTCGCTCGCCTCGAGCACCGTGCCGGCGGGCAGGCTCTTGTCGTTGCGCTGGACCACGGTGCCCAGCTGCAGTCCGGCATCCGCGATGGCCTGCTTCGCACCGTCGAGAGCGAGGCCCTCGAGGGTGGGAACGACGACGGTCTCCTTGCCGGACGAGACGTAGATCGTGATCTCGTCGCCCTTGGCGACGGCGACGCCCTCACCCGGGTCGGTGCGGGTGACGTTGCCCTCGGCGATCGTCGTACTGGACTCGAGAATGAGTTTGGAGGTCAGATCCATCTCGCTCAGGGTGTCCTGGGCACGATCCGACGACATGTCCACCAGATCGGGCACGGTACGTGCGGTCGTCGAACTGTCGTCCGGAGTGCTGATGGTGATGACCCAGAACAACACCGAGGCGAGAAGCACGGCCAGCAGGGCGACTCCGGCCCAGATCCACGCCACGGGAGGGCCCGATTGCGTGCGGGCCATCGTCGTGTCGGTGCTCAGCTGCCGCAGCGACCGAGCGGTCTCCTGGGCCTGGCGCGGGTTGGCGCCGTAGAGCTCGCTGGTGAGGGCGCCGAGTTCCTTGCGGCTCGGGGCTCGACCTGCGACGGCCGTGTCGAGGGCTGCGCGGAAGTGCGCAGCATCCGGATACCGCTGGTAGGGGGCCTTGGCGAGCGCTCGCAGCACGATGGGGTCGAGGGCGCCAGGGGAGTCCTCGTTCACCTCGGAGGGAGGGACCGGGGTCTCGCTGACGTGCTGGTAGGCGACGGCCACCGGCGACTCGCCACGGAAGGGCTGGCGGCCGGTGAGCAGCTCGTACAGCACGACGCCCGTGGAGTACAGGTCGGTGCGGCCGTCGACCGGCTCGCCCTTGGCCTGCTCCGGAGAGAAGTACGCCGCGGTGCCGATGATCTGCGTGGTCTCGGCGACCGTCGACGAGGAGTCGGAGACGGCCCGGGCGATGCCGAAGTCCATCACCTTGACCTGGCCCTTGTCGGTGACCATGACGTTGCCGGGCTTGATGTCGCGATGCACGACGCCGGCCCGGTGCGAGTAGTCGAGAGCTTCGAGGATGCCGTCGGTGTAACGGATCGCGTCGTCCACGGGCACCGGCCCCCGGGCGATGATGTCCTTCAGCAGGGTCCCGCTGATGAGCTCCATCACGATGTACGGGACGACGGCGGCCTGACTGCCCGACCCCGACGCGGGGTCGCTCTCGTCACCCGCGTCGAACACCCGCACGATCGACGGATGCGACATGCGGGAAGCGGCCTGCGCCTCGAGGCGGAACCGGGTGCGGAATGCGGTGTCGCGAGCGAGCTCGGGGTCGAGGATCTTGATCGCGATCTCGCGACCGAGGGTCAGGTCGTAGCCGCGGTACACCTTCGCCATGCCGCCGTGCCCGATGAGCTCGTCGACGCGGTATCGACCCGCGAGAACACGTGGCTCTGTCGACACGTACTGACCCCCCTGGTTACGCCCTGATGAAAGTGCTCTCAGCCTACGATGCGCCGGCCGTCAATCCGCTGTGCTGTCGCCCTCGGCGTCGGCAGCGGCGTCGGTGCCCGGGTTCGTTCCCGTTGTGGGGGCGGTGATCGCGATCGACTGTCCCTGCGGAGACGTCCCAGAGGGGCGGTCGCCGCAGAAGGCGCGGTAGGTCGCGGTGACGACCTGGCCCGCCTTGCCGGTGTCGACCGTGAACGTCGCCGTGCGCGTGTTCGGGTCGAAGCTGCTCACGGCGCTGCCGTTCGCGAACTTGCCGTTGGTCAGCGTCACCTCATAGGAGGAGAGGTTGCTCGTGCCGGAGGGGCACGTGAAGTTCGTCCAGTTGACGGTTCCGTTCTGGCCCTCGACGACCGGGCCCGTCGTGAAGGTCGGAGCGTTCGCCGGCGTGGGGATCGCGATCTGATCGATGAACAGCACGAGCGAGATCTGCGTCCCCTCGGGGAGCAGCCCCTCGGGGGTCACCCGCTCGACCGTTCCCACCTGCTCGGCGCTCGGCGCAGCGGTGGAGCCGTCGGTGCACGACGGGACGAGACCGGCCTGCTGGGCGATCTGCACGGCGGCGTCGCAGCCGAGACCCTCGAGCCCCAGGGCGGAGACGTCGACCGGCGGGTCTTCCGTCTCCGTGGGTGTCGGCTCCGGTTCCGTGGGAGTCGGGGTCGACGAGCTCGTGGTCGGCGCGGGCTTGGCCTCGCCGTCGCCCTGCGTCGTGAGCGCCCAGATCGTTCCGCCGAGCACGATGATGAGCAGCGCGATGAGAGCGACGAGCGGCCACGTCCACGGGCTGCGCTTCTTCTTCTCGGTCTCCTCCTCACCCTCGTCGTCCGCCTCGGTCGGCAGCGATGCGGTGGTGGTGAGGATGCGGGTGGCATCGTCGCCGTCGGTGGCCAGCATCCGCGTGGCGTCGTCGGCCACGCCGCCGGTCGCGATGGCCGGCACCGCGATCGCTGCGGAGTTCAGGTCGCCGCGACGCAGCGCCTGAGCCGCACGAGCGACGGTCGCCGACGACGAGGGGCGATCGGCCGGCTTCTTCGCGATCATCGCCATGACGAGGTTCTGCACGGGGATCGGCACGGTCGGCGGCAGCGGCGGCGGCTGCTCGTTGATCTGCGCCATCGCGATCGCGACCTGCGACTCACCCGTGAAGGGGCGCTTGCCTGCGAGGCACTCGTACGCGACGATTCCCAGCGAGTAGGTGTCGGTCGCCGGCGACGCAGGGTGACCGGACGCCTGCTCCGGCGAGAGGTACTGCACGGTGCCCATGACCTGACCGGTCGCCGTGAGCGGCACCTGGTCGGCGATGCGGGCGATGCCGAAGTCGGTGATCTTGACGCGCCCGTCGGGCGTGATCAGCAGGTTTCCTGGCTTGATGTCGCGGTGCACGAGGCCGGCCGCGTGCGCGGCCTGCAGAGCGGATGCCGTCTGCGCGACGATGTCGAGCGTCTTGTCGGCGCTCAGGGCACCGTCGCGCTCGAGGATCGTCGACAGGGCCTCGCCGGGGACGAGTTCCATGACGAGGTAGGCGCTGCCGTTCTCCTCGCCGTAGTCGAACACGCTCGCGATGCCCTCGTGGTTGACGAGCGCGGCGTGACGGGCCTCGGCGCGGAAGCGCTCGAGGAACCCCGGGTCGCCCATGTACTCGTCTTTGAGGATCTTGATCGCGACGGTACGCCCGATGACGTGATCCGTCGCCTCCCAGACCTCGCCCATACCGCCGATCGCGATACGCGACTGGAGTTCGTAACGACCACCGAACGACACACCCTGCGTCGGCCTCATCTGCCCAGCACCGCCTCTATGACCTTCTTCGCAATCGGAGCGGCGATGGTGTCGCCGGTTCCGGATTGTCCCTGTCCGCCGCCGTTCTCGACGACGACCGCTACTGCGACCGCTGGGTCGTCCGCCGGCGCGAAGCCGGTGAACCACAACGTGTACGGATCGCTGCCATCGTTCTCCGCGGTTCCGGTCTTACCGGCCACGTCGACCCCGTCTATTCTTGCACCCTGCGCAGCACCGGTTGCGACGCTCGCGACCATCGCCGCGGTGACCTCGTCGGAGACATCGGCATCGACCGCCTGACCGAACTCCGAGTCCTCGTAGGTGCGCACCACCGACAGGTCGTTCGCGATGATCGTGTCGACCAGTCGCGGGTTCATGACGACCCCGTCGTTGGCCAGGCCGGCCGAGACCATGGCGATCTGCAGCGGGGTCGCGGTGACCTGTCCCTGACCGAAGCCGGTGAGGGCGGTCTGCGGGTCGTCGAGCCCCCGCGGGTACGACGAGGGGGTCGACTCGAGCGGGATCGAGAAGCTCTGGTTGAAGCCGAACTTCTCCGCCGCCGCGCGGATCGTGTCGTCACCCAGCTGCACGGCGAGCTCGGCCATCGGGATGTTGCAGCTCAGCCGCAGCGCCTCGGCGATGGTCACCGTCTCGCCGTCACCGCAGGTGCCGCCCCAGGCGTTCGAGACCGTGTCGTTCGAGCCCGGCAGCTGATAGCGCGCCGGATTCGGCAGCGTGGAGTCGGGTGTCCAGTCGCCGGTCTGGAACGCAGCGGCCGCGACGAGGATTTTGAACGTGGATCCCGGCGGGTTCAGCGTGCCGGCGATCGCGCGGTTCAACAGCGGGTGGTTGGCGTCGGCCACGAGCTGGTCGTAGGCCGCGTTCGCGGCATCCGCATCGTGCGTGGCGAGGAGATTCGTGTCGAAGCCGGGGGTGGAGACCATGGCGAGGATGCGGCCGGTCTTGGGCTCGATCGCGACGACGGCGCCCTCGAGGCCCTGCAGGGCGTCGTAGGCGGCCTTCTGCGCGGCGGTGTTCAGGGTCAGTTCGGCGCTGAACCCGCGCTGCGGCTGCCCGGAGACGATGCGCTCGATCTCTGCGAAGAAGGCGTTGGAGCCGGTGCCCGAGAGGTCGGTGTTCAGCGCGGACTCGAGTCCGGTCTTCGAGTCGAGTGCGGCGTTGTAGTAGCCGGTGACGGTCTCCCACATGGCGGCATCCGCATAGACCCGCTGGAACTGGTACATGTCGTCGCTGGGAACCGACGAGGCGATCGCGACGCCGTCGACGATGATCGATCCGCGCTGGATCTCGTAACTGTCCAGGCGCGTGCGCTTGTTGTTGTCGTTCTGGGCGAGCGCGTCGGCATCGATCACCTGGATCCAGCTCGTCGCGACGAACAGCGACAGGAACATGAACAGCATGACGATGCTGAGGCGGCGGAGCTCCTTGGTCATGAGGCTCCCCCTCTCCGGTCATTGAGCGAGGAGCGCAGCGACGAGACGAAATGCGTCGACGAGCGTGCAACGTCCCGGCGTTTCGTCTCGCCTACGGCTCGCTCGACGACCGGTTCCCGATCCGTCATCCGATCACCATCCTCGGCTGGGAGCGCACGGCATCCGAGATCCGCAGCAGCAGCGCGACGATCAGCCAGTTCGCGACCAGCGACGATCCGCCGGCGGCGAGGAACGGGGTCGTGAGACCCGTCAGCGGGATCACGCGGGTGACGCCGCCGACCATGATGAACACCTGCAGGGCGATCGTGAACGACAGTCCGGTCGCGAGCAGCTTGCCGAAGTCGTCCTGACCGGCCATTCCGATGCGGATGCCGCGGCTGACGAACACCATGTACAGCGCGAGGATCGCGAACAGGCCGATCAGGCCGATCTCCTCGCCGAGGCTCGTGATGATGTAGTCGCTGTGCGCGAGCGGCGTGACCTCGGGTCGGCCCTGGCCCCATCCGGTGCCGAGCATCCCGCCGTGAGCGAGTCCGAACAGGCCCTGCATCGGCTGATAGCCGGCGCCCTCGGGGTCGACCTGGCTCGGGTCGAAGAGGAACAGCCAGTTGGTGAAGCGGCCGCGCACGTAGCTGAGCACCTGGGTCGCGGCCGCCGCTCCCGCGAGCACGAGTCCGAGGCCGATCAGCACCCAGCTGGTCTTGCCGGTCGCGACGTAGAGCATCGCGACGAACATGCCGAAGATGAGGGTTCCCGTGCCGAGGTCGCGCTGCAGCACGATGATGCCGAGCGAGATGAGCCATACGACGAGCACCGGGCCGAGCTCGCGCATGCGCGGCCAGGTGATCCCGAGGAACTTCGTGCCGACCGAGGTGAGACTCTCGCGCGTTCGCACGAGGTAGCCGGCGAAGAAGATCGCGAGGCAGATCTTCGCGAGCTCGCCGGGCTGGAAGGCGAAGTTGCCGCCGAGCGACACCCAGACCGCGGCGTTCGCGTCGTCGATGCGCAGGCCGGGCACGAACGGCAGCAGGAGCAGCACGATTCCGGTGAGGCCGAAGATGTAGGTGTAGCGGAACAGCACGCGGTAGTTGCGCAGCAGGATGACGGCTGCGATGGCGCCGGCGAGCGAGATGCCCGTCCAGGCGAGCTGCTTGGTCGAGTAGGCGTTCCAGCCGGTGAGGGCCTTGGCGATGTCGATCCGGTAGATCATCGCGATGCCGAGCCCTGTCAGCAGGGTGCCGATCGGCAGCACGAAGGGGTCGGCGTCGCGGGCGACAGCGCGCAGCACGAAGTGCACGGCGAAGGCGAGCACCGCGAGACCGCCGCCGATGCCGAGCACCACGGGGTCGATCGTGCCGAGTGCACCGAGCTGCACGAGGGTGAGTGCCGCGCCGCTCATGGCGACGGCGAAGAGGAGCAGCCAGAACTCGCGGTTGCGCTGCGTCTGGGGCAGCCGGATGCGCCTGAGCGCCTTGATGACGCTGGTGTCGGCGGCGACGTCGGTGCTCATCCCTCACCCTCCGTCGGGGTGGGCGTCGGCAGGGGAGTGGGCAGCGGTGCGTTGCTCTGGATCGCGTCGGCTCCGGCCTGCAGGCGGGCGACGATGGCCTCGGCATCCGACAGCGATCGCGCGTTGATCGTGCGCTCGACGGACAGACGCTGATACTCGGGGAGGTTCGCGAGCAGGATGTCGGTGTCCTGGATCGGGGTCGAGAGCGTGATCGGTCCGATGTTCTGCTGCACGCCCTGGAAGATGACGACGCTGTCGTCGTCGGCGCCGATGAAGTAGCGGGTCTGGGTCCAGCTGTAGGCGGCGAAGGCCGCGACGCCGAGCATCGCGATCACGACGAGCACACCGGCGATCCAGCCGAGGCGCCGACGCTTGGCGCGACGCTTGTCCTCTTCGATGAGCTCCTCGAGGTACTCGGGCGCGGGCTCGAAGTGGCTGGGGTCGTTGGCCGCCTGACGCACGGGGTGCAGCCAGCCGCCGAACGTCGAGCGGGCGGCGGGAACCGTGACGTTGGCCGGGTTCGAGGCCGAACCGACGATCGTCGGCGTGCCGGAGGAGAGGGCGTGCGCGCCGCCGACGTCGACGATCACGATCGTGACGTTGTCGGGCGCGCCGCCGTCGAGGGCCTGCTTGAGCAGGTTGTCGGCCGTTCGCCCAGGGGGCAGCCCGAGGTTCATCGCCTTGAGGATGTGGTCTTCGTCGACGACACCCGAGAGTCCGTCGGAGCACAGCAGCCAGCGATCGCCGGGCTGCGCGTGCATGACGAACATGTCGAGCTCGGGGTCGGCATCCATGTCGCTGAGCACCCGCATGAGCACGGAACGCCGAGGGTGGTAGCGCGCCTCTTCGGGCGTGATGCGACCGGAGTCGACGAGGCGCTGCACGAAGGTGTGGTCGGCGGTGATCTGCGTGAGCGCGTCGTCGCGGAACAGATAGATGCGGGAGTCGCCGATGTGGCCGATCACGGCGTAGTCGTCGACCATGATGATCGCGCTGAGGGTGGTGCCGAGGCCGGCGAGCTCCGGACGGTCCTTGGCGGCGCGGATCAGGTCGCCTGCGG
This sequence comes from Microbacterium sp. ZW T5_45, assembly GCF_044987415.1. Taxonomy (NCBI): domain Bacteria; kingdom Bacillati; phylum Actinomycetota; class Actinomycetes; order Micrococcales; family Microbacteriaceae; genus Microbacterium; species Microbacterium sp. ZW T5_45. The sequence goes on from NZ_JBJDRJ010000030.1 coordinate 34,773, forward strand.
CCGTCGTCGCGGCGGCCTGCAGCGAGGCCTGGGCGTCTTCGGTCGAGGCGTAGACCTGGTCGAGCGGTTCCATCCGCTGGATCGCGATGCTCGAGGCGACGTCTCCGCCCGCGTGGCCGCCCATACCGTCGGCGACGACGAACAGGTTGGCTCCGGAGTATCCGGAGTCCTGGTTGTTGGAGCGGACCTTCCCGGTGTGGGAGATCGCGGCGCTCGAGCCCTCGAAGACCATGTCCCCGTCAGGCTCGCAGTTCGAAGGTCGTGGCGCCCACCTTGACGGGGGTGCCGAGCAGCAGGGGGACGGAAGAGCCGGTGACGCGCTTGCCGTCGACGAAGGTGCCGTTCGTGGAGTCCAGATCCTGGATCGCCCAGCGGTCGCCGCGCAGCAGCAGGCGGGCGTGGTGGCTGGAGGTGTAGTCGTCGCGGATCACGAGCGCCGACTCGCTGGAGCGGCCGATCGAGAGGCTCTCGCCGCTGAGGGGGAGTTCCAGGCCGGCCTTCGGGCCCGAGGTGATCACGAGGCGCTTCGCGGTCGCGATCGTCGCCGGACCGGTGGTGGCGGGCTTCGCGGATGCCGGGCGAGAAGACGCCTGTGCGGCCGGGGCGGGGGCCGCGGGCTGCGGCGTCTGCTCGGCGGGGAGCTTGCGCACCTTCACACCGAAGAGGTCGGCGCGCAGCGAGTAGACGACCGCAAACACGAAGAACCACAGGAGGATGAGGAACCCGATGCGCAGCAGGAGGAGGGGCAGTTCAGGCATGAGTCCCTCCCGTCCACGGGGCAGCAGCCACGGCCGGTTCCTGAGCGAGCGCCGTGCTGAGCGAGCGCAGCGAGTCGAAGTATCGAAGGGCAGGCATCACAGGCTCCCGAACGCACGGGTCGCGTCGTCGTCGCGCGGACGGGACGGACGCGCGGGCGCGGTGTCGGGGACGATGCGGAACACGAGGTCGGTGCGTCCGATCGTGATCGTCGTGTCGCTGGGCAGGCCGGCCTCGAGGACCTTCTCGCCGTTCACCTTGGTGCCGTTCGTCGAGCCGAGGTCGCGCATCATGGCGCGCTCGCCGTCCCAGAGCACCTCGACGTGCTTGCGGCTCGACCCGGCGTCGGAGATCGTGATGTCGGCATCCGATCCGCGTCCGATGATGGTGCGGGCGCGGTTCAGGGTGTGGCGCTGACCGTCGACGTCGATGACGCCCTTCCAACTGACGCGGGATTCGACGGAGCCCGAGCTCACGCGCACGGTTCCGGTCGCGACTTTGTCGTCGGCCTCGAGGGTGATCGAGAGGGGCCCGGCGAAGCTGTAGCGCTGCGACTTCGCGTGCGTCGTGAGCAGGGCGTGCAGCTCGTCGGTGAGGGCGCCGCCGAGCGACAGCATCCGCTCCGCGTCGTCGGGGCTGAGGCGCACGACGAAGCTGTTCGGCACGATGATGCGGTCGCGGCTGACGATGGCCGATTTCGTGTCGGCTTCGCGGCGGAGCGCAGAGGCGATCTCCACCGGTTGGATGCCGCTGCGGAAGGTCTTCGCGAAGGCGCTGTTCACAGCGCGTTCGAGACCCTTCTCAAAGCTGTCAAGTAGTCCCACTGGGCTCCTCTGGCATGCCGACCGGTGGGTACATCGTAGCCAGGTGTGCTGTGTGGTTGCCGTCGAGGCCCGGAATGGCGCGGGTTTCCGGGGGTTCTCCGGGGCTGCCGCTGTGCGGAATGGAGGCGCGGTCCGCGGTTCGTCGGCGGGTTTCCGGCGAGCCGCGCCTGCAATCCGTGCATCTCGCCTGCACAGCGACGGATGCTGCAGGCCTCGGTTTCATGACTGCCCGGATGCCGTGCTATTCTCGGCAAGTTGAGTTCTTCGGAACGAGACGCTCGCGCGAGTGGCGGAATGGTAGACGCGCTGGCTTCAGGTGCCAGTGTCCGTATGGACGTGGGGGTTCAAGTCCCCCCTCGCGCACAGCGAGAAAGTGGCCCCTCACCAGGGATCCAATGATCCAGGTGGGGGGCTATTCCCTTGTCATGGGGCGAGACATGGAGCAAGCGCCCCGGTTCTCCCCATGGCGGGCCTAGGTCGACTGATGCCCGCGAGTCCTGACGTTCCATCGGTTGTGCCGAATCGGCGCCCCCGCCTTCGTCGGTCTCCGGTGCTATTCGAGGTTGAGGATTCTGGAGCGGACGAACTTTCCGACTCTGCGGATGAATCGGTCGCCGGGATTTCCGTAGGGGTCGTCGGTGACCATGTACGTCCAGGTCGCGGAGGGCCGCCTGAGCCCCAGCTCTGTGAGGTCACGGCCGATATCGTCGCCACCGAGCCCGGTGATGAAGTCTGCGACGGCCTGATAGGTGCGGTCGAAGAAGCCGTGGAACTCCCGCAGGGCGAGCCGGTGGAACTCGTCGGCAGGCTTCTCTCCGCCGAGCGCTCGGAGATGGATGCCATCTCTGATCTCCTGCAGGACGGTCAGGTGCGATACCCACTGCTCATCTAGGAAGAACAGGGCGACCGCTCGGGTGGTCTCCGACATGCGCGTCAGATCCCGAGCGTCGACGAGTCGACGCCAGTGCTCGGGGATGAGGTCTTGCACTCGCTCGTCCGCCGCGGAGCTGCCGATGATCTCTCCACGATGGGCGAGGACGGTTGCTCGTTGTGCGGCTATGGCGCGGTTGTAGACCCAGGTTGCGCGATGGCGGTCTGTGCGCAGGCTCTCCGCGATCGCCTGACACTGATCGGCGATCTTCTGACGTGTGACGCCGGGCAAGGCATCTTGCTCCCGGCGGATGCGGGTGAGCATGCGGTCGGTGGCGTGCAACTGGATCACGTCATCCTCGAAGCTGAGGAACGTGAGGCTGATGCCAGGATCGCCTTGCCGACCCGCGCGTCCGCGCAGTTGGGCGTCGAGGCGTCGGGACGGGTATCGGCTTGTCGCGATCACGGCGAGGCCACCCGCCGTAACGACCCGGTCGTAGTCGAATCCGCTCACTCCGCCGAGACGGATGTCGGTTCCTCGCCCGGACATCTGCGTCGAGATGGTCACCGCCCCGTACTCGCCCGCACGAGCCACGATCTCCGCCTCTTGCTCATCGTTCTTCGCATTCAGCACCCGCACCGGCACACCGGCCGAATCGAGGTGAGCGGCGAGGGCTTCGGACTCGGCAACGCTCTGCGTCCCCACTAGCACCGGCTGCCCGGTCCGGTGTCGTGTTGCCACTTCGGTGACGATGGCCGTGGTCTTCGCTTCTTCGGTCAGAACGATGCTGTCGGCGACATCGACTCGTTGGCTCGGTTCATGCCGTTCGACTCGACCGGCGGGAAGCTTGTAGAACTCGATGAGTTCTTCCGCGACCGTGGTGACGGTGCCACTCATCCCCGCCCTGGTCTCGTATTGGAGGAGAAGGTCTTGGACAGTGATCTGGTCGAGGATCACGCCGGGAGCCGACACGGGCAGATGCTCCTTCGCTTCGAGTGCCGCATGGAGTCCGTCGGGCCAGCGTTGCATATGCGCGACCCGGCCCCTGGTGGTGTTGATCAGCGAGACCTTCCCGTCTGTCACCAGATAGTCCACGTCCCGGTGCACCAGTGCCCGGGCGTGCAGAGCGAGGTTGATGCGAGTGAACATCCCCAGATGCTCCGTGTCATAGAGGTTGATCCGGCCGAGCCTCGCTTCCAAACGATCGAGCCCGCCATCGGTCAGACTGACAGCGCACTGGTCTCCGTCAACGGTGAAGTCCTCATCCGGGATGAGAGCTTCCACCAGAGCAGTGGCCTGGTCGAACTCCTCCGCCTCGTGATCGGACGATCCTGCGAGCACGAGCGGGAGCATCGCCTCGTCGATCATCACCGCATCCGCCTCGTCGACGACTGCGACATCGAACACCGGTGCGACAGTCTCCCGCGCGGCGACAGAAAAACGGTCTCGGAGCACATCGAACCCGATCTCGCTCACCGGTGCGTACACAACATCTCGTGCATAGGCGCGGCGGCGATCCTCATGCGAGGTGTGCTGGCCGATCCAGCCCGCCTTCACGTCCAGTCGATCGAAGAACGGTCCCATCCACGCCGCATCACGCTCGGCGAGATAGTCGTTCACCGAGATCACATGCACTCGCCGCCCCGCGACCGCGAACCCCGCAGCGGCGAGTGCGCCGACCAGTGTCTTTCCCTCCCCGGTGTCCATCTCCACTGCGTGACCCGACAACAGCGCACAGCACCCCACCAGCTGCTCATCGAATGCCCGCAGCCCCACTGCGCGGTCCGCTGCTTCCCGCGCAACCGCGAGATATCGTGCCGTTGCCTCCCGGTGCAGCCGCTTCTCCCCGGTGCGCAGATACAGTACTGCTGCTTCGGAGCGCAGTCCGACGTCGTCGAGTGCTCGCATCCGCTCTTCGAGCGCGTTGGCATCGCGGACGATCGGCAGGTATCGCCGAAAGGATACTTGTCCCGGCAATCCGAGAGGACGCGCGGCCCAGCCAGGAATAGATGGACTCATCGTGGCGTCCCTACGGCCACCAGGACTGCCAGTAAGGGCACGACCCGAGCAGCTGGCACCTCGTAAAGGCCCCGGCCGGGAGAGGCGAGCCATCCCGTCGTGGTCAGCTCCTTCAGGTGGTGGTAGACCTGACCAGTCGTCCCGCTCTCCAACGCCTCGACCAGACCCGACGCGGTGACCGTCCCGTGCAGCACCGCATGCAGAATCGCCAGACGGACCGGATGTCCCAACGCATTCAGCGTGCCCGCATGTTCGGTCCAGTCCTGCGCCAGAACCTCGGACGCGGCCAGCCCGTACTGCCATTGCACGGCACCGCCTGTCGGGAGATTGACAGCGCCCGTGTACAGCACCGTGCCACCTTCGGGAGCACGACTCTTCAACCCCTCCAACGCCCGCAACGCCTCAGTCTTCGAGCTCGCTGATTCCGTGCCGCATGCCGTCGCGGAACGCCCTTGCAGCTCCGCCACGGCGAGCTCCATCACGCGCAACCGCGCCTCGACATCACCTGCACTCATGCGTCGATTGTATGGTAAAACGTAATTACAGAAGGCGATGAGCAGTTGCGTCGATGATTGATACTGTGCCGCGCGCAAGACTTGGCAAGTGACTTCATGCGGTCGAACGCTCAACGGAGATCCACGGCGCAAGGGTTCGAGGTCAGTTCACGCTCCCGAGGGCACCGGCTCGAGAATCATCCCTCCGCGGGGACGAGCGTGAAGCCCTCCCGCGCGAGCATCTCGGCGAGGTGTTCCGCGTACCAGGCGGGCCATTCGGTGTCGTAGACGCCGCCGAGCTGCTCCTCCTCGTACCTGCCGTGCGCGGCGGCCGTCTCGCGCAGCATCCGTTCCAGGAGGTCGACCGTCTCCACGGTCAACGCCCCGGCAGACGGTCGATGACCTGCTGGATGATCCACTCGTTGCCGTCCGGATCGTCGAACGACACGAAGGATGCGTAGCTGTCGTGCTGCTCGTTCGGGCCGGCGACGCGATTGCGCCCATCGGCCCAGTGGAAGACGCCATCGGCGTCGTGCCAGATCTCGGAGATCTCGATGCCGCGCTCGACGAGTTCCGAACGGATGCCGGCGAGATCGGCCGTGACGAGGTGCAGGCCGCGCGCGGAGCCCGGCTGAGCCGATGTGAGGTTGTCGCCGAAGATGATCGACGCTCCCGACCCCGGAGGGGTGAACTGCACGACGCGCAGGCCGCGTTCCGTCGAGAAGTCGGCATCCTCGCGGAATCCGAGCCGGGCGTAGAAATCCTTCGCGCGATCGACATCGCTCACCGGGATGACGATGACTTCGAGTGCGAGCTTCATGAGTGCTCTCCTTGCGTTTCTCGGTCGGATCAGGCGCTGAAGACGGCGGCGAAAGACCTCTTGAGGCCGGGCGCACCGATGATCGGGAGGAGCCCTGCGAGGATCTTGGCGCCGAAGGCGCGGGGCTCGCGGGTGAGCGCCACGTCGATCCGCGCGCCCTCCGGGGCGTCGGAGACGCGGAAGTCCCATCCGCCGCCGGCGCCGAACAGCTTCGATTCGTGGGTCGTGAGCGTCGCCGTGCGCGACTCGATGTCCCACTCGTACCGTCCGCGTTCCCACGCGGCGGCGTTGCCCTCGGTCACCTCGGCCCATCCCTCTCCGCGGCCGTGCACTTCGAAGTGGTCGGTGTCGATGCCAGGCCAGGTCTCGGTGCGCCGAGGACTGAAGTCCGTGAGAACGGCCATGACGGCATCAGGTGAGAGAGGGGAGAGGACGTGGAAGCGAGTGACGGACATGAGCGGCCTTTCGGAGATAACCGGTTTGAACGGTTATGAGACTGTCGGATGCTGTCGAGCTGCGCGAAGCGATCTACTCGGCCGCAGCGGCTCGTCTTGCGGGGGGTCGGTTGCCTGCAGCATCCGTCGCCGTGCTCAATCGATGGTCGGCGTCGTCACCGGCGCGCCTCGTTCTCGAGGGCGATGTCGTGCGACGCCGAGGATCGGCTGCAGAAGGACTGGCATCCGTCGCGCGGAATGCGGTCGAACTGTTCGGGGGAGACGAGGCGTCGCTGCTCAGGGAGTGCGGCAGGCCCGGGTGCACCCAGGTCTACGTGGACCGGTCGCGCGGGCAGCGCCGTGAGTGGTGCTCGATGCGCACGTGCGGCAACAGGGTCAAGGCGTCGCAGTTCCGCGCTCGGCATCGGGTGGCGGGTGAAGCGCCGGTCGCGTGACTCTCTAGGAGGGGCGAGGCGTCAGCAGCGCCCGCACGTTCTCGACGACGATCTCGCGACGACGTTCCACGGACGGCAGGGCGATCCGGCTCATCTCCGGGGTGAGGGTGTGCCAGGCCATCGCGAGCGCTCGCACGGTGGTGAGGATCTCGATGGGGCTGCGGTCCGCAGGCAGGGTCCCTGCGCCCTGTGCTCTTTCGATGTCGGCGAGCTTCGCGGCGTGCGCATCCACCAGGATGCGCAGATCCTCGCTGTCGCCGCGCTCGAGGATGTGCCAGTTCGTCAGGCGCAGAGTGTTCGGATACTTCTCGTACACGTCGAAGGAGCGACCGGCGTAGCCCGGCAGGTCGTCCGCGTCGAACTCCCCGTCGTCGGAGAAGGCCGCGACCCGCTGCGCGAACACCTCGTCGAAGAGGCGGTCCTTGCTCTCGAAGTACCTGTAGATCATCGCCTTGTTCGCCGATGCGTTCTCGGCGATCCGGTCGACCCGTCCACCGGCGATGCCGTATCGAGCGAACTCGTCTTCTGCCGCATCCAGGATCCGGATCTTCGTGGCTTCCGCGTCGCGAACCATGCGACACACGCTAGCAAGTAACCAGTTGGTTGACAAACGGCAGAGGTGCGCGCATTCTTGTAACCAACTAGTCGGTTACTTAGGAGCGTCATGACCACCTCTTCCCTGCCGTCCACCTCGGCCCTCCCATCCGCCTGGCGCCGGGGTGTGATGCTCGCCGTCATCATGGGGTGCCAGCTGATGATGGTGCTCGACACCTCGATCGTCACGACGGCGCTGCCGCACGTCGAGCGCGAGCTCGGCTTCACGGCGGCATCCCTGTCGTGGGTGCAGAACAGCTATGCCTTGGCATTCGGCGGGCTACTGCTCCTCGGAGCGCGGGCCGGCGACCTCCTCGGTCGACGACGTGTCTTCACCGCGGGGGTCGGGCTCTTCGCCGCCGCGTCCCTGCTCGCGGGGCTCGCGCCGACGGCAGAGCTGCTCATCCTGGGCCGTACGCTTCAGGGCATCGCATCCGCCTTCGCGATCCCGGCCACACTCGCGCTTCTCGTGCAGTCGTTCCCCCGACCGGAGGAGCGCACCCGGGCGATCAGCATCTACAGCGCGGTCATCGGTGCCGGCGGCAGCGTCGGCATCATCATCGGCGGGATCTTCACGGATCTGCTCTCCTGGCGGTGGGGGATGCTGATCAACGTCCCGCTCGGGATCGCCGTGCTGCTGCTCGCGCCGCGGTTCCTTTCGGAGACTCCGCGCCGACGCGGCACCGTCGACATCGCCGGCGCGCTCGCCGTGACTGCGGGGATGACGGCGCTGGTGTTCGGACTCGTGGGGGCCGGCGAGAGCGGATGGACCGATGTGACGGTGATCGCTTCGCTGGGGACCGCGGTGGTGCTGCTCGTCGTGTTCGTCCTCATCGAGCGCCGCGCTGCTCAGCCGATCACGCCGCTGGCGCTCTTCGCGGATGTCACCCGGTCCGGGGCCTACGCCCTGCGGGTGCTGACCGTGGGCGCGATGTTCTCGACCTTCTACTTCCTGAGCCAGTACTTGCAGAACGTGCTCGGGTTCAGCGCGTTCATCGCAGGGCTCTCGTATGTGCCGTTGACGCTCATGTTCTTCGCGATGGTCTACGTGATCCGTCCCCTCGTCGCGCGGATCAGCAAGCCGACGCTCCTCGTGACGTCGTTGGCGACGGCCACGCTCGGGATGCTCTGGCTCAGCACTATCGACGGGGACAGCGTCTTCTTCCCCGGCATCCTTCTTCCCCTCCTCGTGCTCGGCGCCGGGCAGGGCATCGCGATCATCCTGCTCACCGAGTTCGGCATGGCGGGAGTCCCGACCGAGGACAGCGGGGCCGCATCCGGGCTCGTCAATACCGCGCACCAGCTCGGCGGAACGGTCGGTCTGGCGCTGCTCACCGTCGTGTTTTCTTCGTCAGGAGCAGGAACGGCGTCTGCGGAGCCCTATTCCGCTGTCTTCCACGCGGCGACGTGGTTCTACGTGACCGCGGTGGCGATCGCCGTGGGGATGTGGGTGCACGGGAAGCGTGCTGCTCGCCGAACCGCTCGTTCCTGAGCGCAGTCATGGGCGGAGCCATCACCCAGTTGGGCGGACGGCCCGGTGCGATTCCTCGTCACCAGCACACCGAACACCCGTGGCGACCGCGAGGAGGTCTAGCGGACGTTCGCCTCGAGCCACGGGATCGGGTTGATCTGGGTCCCGTTGATGCGCACCTCGAAGTGCAGGCACGAGCCGATCGTGTATCCGGTGGTGCCGACGCGACCCAGGTACTGACCCGCCACGACCGTGTCGCCGACCTCGACGCCGCGGCTGTCGTAGTTCATGTGCCCGTAGAGCGTGGTCACGGCCTTGCCGTCGATCACGTGCTGCACCTGGACGGTGACCCCGTACCCGTTGTAACTGTCTTGCGACATGGTGACCACGCCGTCGGCGGCCGCGTAGATCGGGGTGCCGATCGGTGCCGCGTAGTCCTGGCCCATGTGGCTGCGACCCGGACGCGCCGCGCCGAAGCCGTCGGTCATCTCGTACGTGCCCTCGGCCATCGGGATGATGACCTGGCCGGGGTTCGCGATGGGTGCGATGCCGCTCTTCGCCGTCGCTGCGGCGGATGCGCGGATGTCGGCGAGCTCCGAGGGGGTCGTTGCCGAGAACTCGCCGGAGACGAGGACGTTCGGCATCACGTCGGAGCTCGCGGTGAACGACTGCGCGTCGACCGACAGGCCGGCGGATGCCGCCGATGCGGTGCCGAGACCTGACTGGGCGAGGCCGAGCGCGGGAAGAGCGGTGCCGCCGACCAACGTCGCGATCGCGAATGCGGCGATCGTGGACTTGCCGACCCGGAGCTTGCGACGGCCACCCACGGGGGGAGTGGATGCCGATGCCGGACCGGATCCGACGGATGCTGCAGCGCCGCGGCGCCTCGGGCGGCGAGCGCGGGAGAAGCGGGGAGTGCGGGCGTTCGTCGACGTCTCGGCGGACGGCTCGGCCGTGACCTCATCGCTGAGCGCGTCGGCCTCGTCCGACGCGTCGGCGTCGAGATCGGTCAGGTCCTGCCCGGGTGTGTCCACGTCGGATGCAGGGGCACCGACGACGGTGCCTTCCGCGGAAGCGGCAGCATCCGGGAACAACGGGTCGACGTGAGCGGCAGCCACAGGCTCAGCCACGGCGACGGGCTCAGCGGAACCCGCGACGATCTCAGCGGGAACCGGCTCGTCGACCGTCTGCGTCTCGTGCGCGATGCCGGCGGATGCCGATGCCTGGGCGATCCCGACCGCGACGGCGGCCATCGCCTGCTGCGCAGCAGCCTCTGCGGCGGCTGCCGCCTCTTGGGCACGGCGTCGGTCTCGACGCAGCATGCCGGAGGGGGCGGTGGGGTTCATGGGAGACGCCTCGGGCGCAGGCGTGAGATCGGGTGATGACGAAGTGATGAGAAGGCTCCTCGAACGGCCGGGTAGTCCGTTATCGATTCGTAATGATAAGCAGATGGACGACCGGTTCACCAAATCGAGCGACGCGTACACAGGAAAAGGTCAGCTACTGCGACGACGCGCGGGCCGGCGGAGCCGCGTCCGCTCAGCGGCTGAGCCGACGCATCCGCAGGGCCGCGGTGACGGCCACGACGGCGACGATCACGACGAACGCGAGCAGCACCGTGGTCTGCGGTAGCACGGTCAGTGCTCCGCCGATAGCGAGCACCGGCAGCGCCAGCCCGCAGTAGGCGACGAGGAAGATGCCGGCCAGCGTCTCACCGCGACGGCCCGGCTCGGCGACCTCGCCGGCCACCGCCAGCGCGCTCTTGAACAGGGCGCCGACGCCGGCGCCCGAGATCACGCCGCCGAGGAGGAACAGGGCGAGAGACGGCAGCAGGGCTCCCGCGGCCACGGAGACGAGACCCACGCCGGCGGCGATCGCGGCGAACAGCAACTGCCCGTGTCGCGCCATCCGGGCAAGGACGATCTGTGCGGCCGCCGCCGATCCGAAGACGAGGAAGACGGTCACACCGGCGACGAGATGGTCGGTCACCTCGAAGGTGCCGACGAGGATGCTCGGCGCCAGGGACGTGAAGAGCCCGAACAGCGCGAACCCGGCGAACGCGGCGAAGCCGGCCGCGACGAAGGCGCTCTTCGCCGCGGCGGGCACGGCGATGCGCTGCGGGCGGTAGACGCGCGGAGTGTGGGTGACCGTCTCGGGGACGAGCGTGATCGCGATCGCGAGCAGGATCAGCACGACAGCGAACACCGTGTGCGGCAGGTGCAGCGGGTCGGGCAGGTAGTTCGCGAACAGCCCGCCGATCACGGGGCCGAGCCCCAGCCCGCCCAGGTTGGCGCCACCCGCGACGGATGCCGCCACGATCGCGTTCTCATCGGGCCGCGCCTGCGCGCGCAGCTCGCCGAGGTGCGCGGTCGCGGTTGCCGTGAGCACGCCGATGCTCACGCCGTTCACGACGCGGGCGACGAGCAGGCCGGCGACATCGGTGAAGACCATGAACAACACCGCGGAGAGCGCCGAGACGAGGATCGCGATGACGATCATGCGGCGACGGCCCATCCAGTCGCTCACATGGCCGAGCAGGAAGAGGCTGGCGACCACACCCACCGCGTACGCCGCGAAGATGATCGTGATGGTCGACACCGGAAAATCGTCCAGCTGCTGGTACAGCGGATACAGCGGCGTCGGCACGGTCGAGTACGCCATGACCAGCAGGAACGAGATCGCGACCACCCAGAACCCGATCTCATGCGGACGGCTGGGGGTGAGCACGGGGGACTTCGAGGACAAACGGGACTTCTTCCAGGGGGACGGCATCGCTCGGAGGGAGCGCCGGATCCATCCTGGCACCGTCTGGAGGATCGGGCTCCGCGCCGGCGACCCTCGACATCTCGGTTAATGGTGAGTAACCTGAATTCGGCTGACCCGCCGATGACCCGATGGAGAGTTGTCATGGCAGAGACCGCGCAGAACGTCGCGTATCGAGACCTCGTCGACGAGCTCCGGCGTCGGCGTGAGATCGCCGCCCGCGGAGGCTCTGAGGCCGCTCGCGTTAGGCACGTCGAGCGCGGCAAGCTGCTCGCCCGTGACCGCATCGACGTACTGCTCGACGTCGGCAGCCCCTTCCTCGAGATCGCGCCGCTCGCGGCCGACGGCATGTACGACGGGGATGCTCCCGCGGCCGGAGTCGTCGCCGGAATCGGCCTCGTGCACGGCCGCCATGTCATGGTCATCGCGAACGACGCGACGGTGAAGGGTGGCACCTACTTCCCGATCACGGTGAAGAAGCACCTGCGCGCGCAGGAAGTCGCCGCGGAGAACCGTCTGCCGTGCGTCTACCTCGTCGACTCCGGTGGTGCCTACCTCCCGCTGCAGGACGAGGTGTTCCCCGACCGCGATCACTTCGGACGCATCTTCTACAACCAGGCGCGGATGTCGCGCGACGGCATCCCGCAGATCGCCGCGGTGCTGGGATCGTCGACCGCCGGCGGCGCCTACGTCCCGGCGATGAGCGACGAGACCGTGATCGTGCGGAACCAGGGCACGATCTTCCTCGGCGGCCCGCCGCTCGTGAAGGCGGCCACCGGCGAGGTGGTCTCAGCGGAGGACCTCGGCGGCGGCGTCGTGCACACCCGGGTCTCGGGTGTCGCCGACCACCTCGCCGAGAACGATGAGCACGCGCTGCAGATCGTCCGCGACATCGTCGCCACTCTGCCCCCGAACCGCGAGCCCGCCGTGGCACCGGAGCGCGTACGAGAACCGGCGCGCTCGCCGCAGGAGCTCGTCGACGTCGTACCCGTCGAGCTCACGGTGCCCTACGACGCCCGCGAGATCGTGACCCGCCTCGTCGACGGCGGCAGCGTGCACGAGTTCAAGGCCGAGTACGGCACCACGCTCATCACCGCGTTCGCGCGCATCCACGGGCATCGGGTCGGGATCGTCGCGAACAACGGCGTGCTGTTCGGCGAGTCCGCGCTCAAGGGCGCGCACTTCATCGAGCTGTGCGACCAGCGCGGCATCCCGCTGCTGTTCCTGCAGAACATCACCGGCTTCATGGTCGGTCGGGAGTACGAGTCGGCCGGCATCGCGAAGCACGGCGCGAAGATGGTCAACGCTGTCGCCTGCGCGTCGGTGCCCAAGCTGACGGTCGTCGTCGGGGGATCCTTCGGCGCCGGCACCTATTCGATGTGCGGTCGCGCCTACTCGCCGCGCTTCCTCTGGCTGTGGCCGGGAGCACGCGTATCGGTCATGGGCGGGCCGCAGGCGGCATCCGTCCTGTCCACCGTCCGCCGGGATCAGATCGAGGCGGCGGGCGGCACATGGAGCGCCGCGGAGCAGGCCGAGTTCGAGGCGCCGATCCGCGCGACGTACGACGAGCAGGGCAGTCCCTACTACTCCACCGCCCGCCTCTGGGACGACGGCATCATCGACCCCGCCGAGACGCGCGACGTACTCGGCCTCGCCCTCGACGTCGTCACCCGTACGCCCCTCGACGCGCCGGGTTACGGCGTCTTCCGGATGTGACCACGATGTTCGACGCCGCACCCATGTTCCACACCGTGCTCATCGCCAACCGCGGCGAGATCGCCTGCCGCATCATCCGCACGCTGCGCGCGCTCGGCATCCGCTCGGTCGCCGTCTACAGCGATGCGGATGCCGACGCACGGCACGTCCGTCTCGCCGATGTCGCCGTGCGGCTGGGGCCGGCCCCTGCGGCGAGCAGTTATCTCGATGCCGACGCGGTGCTCGACGCAGCCCGCCGGACGGGCGCGCAGGCGATCCATCCCGGCTACGGCTTCCTGTCGGAGAACGCGTCGTTCGCGCGGGCCTGTGCCGAGGCGGGCATCGTGTTCATCGGTCCGACCGCCGAGGCGATCTCGATCATGGGCGACAAGATCACGGCGAAGACCGCGGTGGGCGCGCGGGGCGTGCCGACGGTCCCCGGTGTCGCGCACGCGGGCATGACCGACGACGAGCTGGTGGATGCTGCGGCATCCGTCGGATACCCCCTGCTCATCAAGCCGTCGGCCGGCGGCGGCGGCAAGGGCATGCACGTCGTGGAGGCGGCGGATGCTCTGCCGGGGGCCCTCGCGGCGGCGCGGCGCGAGGCGGCAGCGAGCTTCGGCGACGACACGCTGTTCCTCGAGAGGTACGTGCACAACCCCCGGCACATCGAGGTGCAGGTACTGGCCGACGCGCACGGTGCGGTGATCCACCTCGGTGAGCGGGAGTGCTCGCTGCAGCGCCGTCACCAGAAGGTCATCGAGGAGGCGCCGTCGCCGCTGCTCGACGCCGAGACGCGCGAGCGCATCGGGCGGGCGGCGTGCGAGACCGCGCGCAGCGTCGACTACCGCGGCGCGGGCACGGTCGAGTTCATCGTGTCAGCAGACCGGCCGGACGAGTTCTTCTTCATGGAGATGAACACGCGCTTGCAGGTCGAGCATCCGGTGACCGAGGAGGTCACCGGCATCGATCTCGTCGAGCAGCAGCTGCGCGTGGCCGCGGGGGAGCCGCTCGCGCTGACGCAGGACGACATCGTGCTGCGTGGGCACGCGATCGAGGCCCGTGTCTACGCGGAGGATCCGGCGGCCGGGTTCCTGCCGACCGGCGGACATGTCGATCGCGTGCATCATCCCGCAGGCGCGGGGGTGCGCGTCGACACGGCTCTCGAGGACGGACTCGACGTCTCGGTCGACTACGACCCCATGCTCGCGAAGGTGATCGCGTGGGGGGCCGATCGCGATGAGGCCCGCCGCAGGCTGATCTCCGCCCTCGGCGACACCGCGGTGTTCGGGTTCACGACCAACGTCGAGTTCCTGCGGATGCTGCTCGAGGTGCCGGCGGTGGCCTCCGGCGATCTCGACACAGGGCTCATCGCCCGGGTGCTCGACTCGCTGGAGTTCGTGGCTGCGGATGAGCGGACGTTCGTGGAGGCGGCTGTGCTGATCGATGCGCAGCCTGCTGCGCTTCCGCGCGCGAACGGGGCCGGGGGCGCGACGGCGTCGGCCTTCGGATCGGGAGTCTCCGGCCGCGGGGGTCCCCGTGCCGATGGACCCTGGGCGCGCCGCGACGGCTGGCGTCTCGGGGCTCCCGCGGATCGCCGGTACCGCCTGAGGTACGGCGACTCGATGAGGGAGGTGAGGTTGGTCGGAGCATCCGTCCGCACCGACGACGGGCTCGTCCCGGTGCGGATGACCGACGTCGGCGACGGACGCGTGACGGTCGACGTCGGCGGAGAGGTGCGCACGCTCCTCGCCCACGTCGACGAGGCGGGCGTGGCTCTCGTGCGGCAGGGCGCGGTGATCCGCGTCGACGTGGACGTCGTCTCGTACGCCGCGGATGCCGCAGGCGTCGCCGACCCGGAGATCGTCTCGCCCATGCCGGGAACGGTCGTCGTGACCTACGTCTCCGACGGCGATCGGGTCGCGGTCGGCGACCCGGTGATCGCGGTCGAGGCGATGAAGATGGAGCACGCGGTGACGGCATCCGTCGCGGGCGTCGTGACGATGCGCGCCGCACGGGGCGACGTCGTGGCGAGAGGACAGGTGCTCGCGACGATCGTCGCGGACCCGGGTGAGGGGGATGAATGACCGAGCGGATCACACAGCGCGGGCTGTACTTCGACGAGCTGAAGGAAGGAGCGGTCTACGTGCACAGCCCCGGCCGCACGGTCACCGAGGCCGACAACGTGCTGTTCACGACCCTCACGATGAACACGCAGTCGCTCCACCTCGACGCGGTCTGGTCGGCGTCGACCGAGTTCGGGGAACGGCTGGTCAACAGCATGTTCACGCTGTCGACTCTCGTCGGACTCTCGGTCGCGCAGCTCACGCAGGGCACGATCGTCGCGAACCTGGGCTTCTCGGACGTGCGGTTCCCCGCGCCCGTGCGTATCGGCGACACCCTCTATGCCGAGACGCTCGTGGCGGGCAAACGGCTGTCGCGGTCGCGTCCAGGGCAGGGCGTGGTCGAGTTCGCCCACACGATGCGCAATCAGGACGGGGTGGTCGTCGCCGAGGCGACCCGCTCGACGCTGATGCTCGTGTCTCCGGGCGCCTCCGGTTCTGGATAGCGGGCGGGGCAACCGCGCCCTGCACAGTCGGGAGCGGGCAGACTGGAGCGGCAACGAATCAGCGACGTCAGGAGTCGGAATGTCGGATCAGCCGCGCAGAACCCCCAGCCAGGCCGTGCTCACGGTGCAGGAGGTCGAGCGGCTGAGCCCCGATCTGATCCGCATCACGGCCGGTGGCGACGGGTACGCGGAGTTCGCCGACAACGACTCGACCGACAAGTACGTGAAGATCCTGTTCGCGGACCCTCGGCACGGGCTGACCCCGCCGTATGATCTGGCCCGACTGCGCGAGGAGAGTCCCGAGAAGCTGCCGACGCGGCGCACGTACACGGTGCGCAGGTCGGATCCGGCGAACCGTCGGCTCGTGATCGACTTCGTGGTGCACGGCGACGAGGGCGTCGCCGGTCCCTGGGCGCTGCAGGCGCAGCCCGGCGACACCATCGTGGTCAGCGGCGCGGGCGGTGGCTACGCGCCGTCGCCGTCGGCGCCGTGGCACCTGCTCGTGGGCGATCACACCGCGCTGCCGGCGATCTCCTCCGCCGTCGAGGCGCTGCCGGCGGATGCCGTCGGTCATGTCATCCTGTCGATCGCGAACCCCGACGACCGTCTGCTGCCCGCCGTGCCGGCCGGCGTGACGCTGCGATGGACCGAGACGGATGCCGAGCTGCTCGAGGCGCTCTCGACGCTGCCCTGGGCCGAGGGACACCCTGGCGTCTTCGCACACGGCGAGCGGGGGACGATCAAGCAGGTGCGTGCGCTGCTGAAGCAGCACGAGGTGCCGCGCGAGTCGCTCTCGATCTCGGCCTACTGGGCGCTCGGGCGCGCCGAGGACCAGTTCCAGGCCGAGAAGCGCGAGCCGATCGGCCAGATCGAGTAGCGCGGGCGTTCGGGCTTCGCACGGCACGCGCTGGTCGACGCCAGGCGAGACCGACGACTTCGCGTGAAACGGATGCTCTCTGGGGTGACCCGGTTTTGGTGGAGTCTTGTTCTCGGGTGATTTTGATGAACGAACGAGATAGGCCGCGGGCGCGGCGTGCGGGTGAGCACTATTCGATGGAAGAGCGTTCCGCGGCAGTCAAGCTTG